>JAZUFN010000139.1:0-22117 GCA_045640725.1 Lachnospiraceae bacterium | reverse complement strand
TCTCCGCCCAGCTCTGCTGCCTTGCGCATAAACCATACAGCATTGGCATCCTTATTCCAGTCATATACACCTGGGGCTGTCTCAAAGCATTCTGTGTCACGCCAAGCATTGTACTGACCACCGGTACCTCTGGATCCTGCTCCGATATTATATCTGTAGCATGTAAGTCCAATACCTTTTTCTTTGTCAAAAAGAAGGGTAGCTATGTCATCTCTGGGAGTTACTTCAGAATAATTGTTTTTCTGGTCCCATCCCCCTACATATTGTGCCCACCATGCGCCTGAAGCTCCAAAAAAGCTTAAGGTCTGATGCTCAGCACTCTCGTTAATCTTTATAGTTGAATATTCCACGTATGGCTCCTCATCCGGTTTAGGTGACTCAGAAGGTTTTTCACAAGCAATCATGCTAAGGCTTAATGTGGCACCTAATACCATTGATGCAATTCTAGTAATATTTTTTTTCATGTAAATCTCCAAGTAAACAAGTTCAGAAAAGCTTCGCTTTTCTTCGTGCCCACTTGCTTCGCAAGTGGACTTAGCCAACAATACCAGCGTTTTCGATATTTTCTACCAGCCAGTGCTGAGCGATAAAGTATACGATAAGCAGTGGAATCATGTAAATGAGAGCACCTGCCTGTTTTACAGCATCAAAGGTAAAGTCGGATACCTTAGGTACCGCATACCAGGTCTTAACAGCATTCTGAACAAAGTACTTCTGGGCAGTCTGGAACTGATTGCCTAAAATAACAGAAAGATAAGGACCATGCGGATCAAAATAATGTGTATAGTAGGTATCGCCATAGTTCCATACAAAACCAAGAACCGCTACTGTTGCAATAGCAGGCTTCGCATTTGGAAGCATAATGGAGAAATAAGTTCTGTTAAAACCACATCCATCGATGAGTGCAGCTTCTTCCAACTCTTTAGGTGTATTTTTGAAGAACTGTCTGAATACGAAGATGAAGAGAGCCTGGCTTACACCAAATCCAAAAGCCGCAAGAATATAAAGTGTAGAAGGCTGACCTATCAGATTAAAGTGATCTCCTCTAATATTCTTAACAATATTGAAAAAGTCAAAATTGCTAAAATGAACATACTGAGAAAGGAGTAAAGCCTGACGAGGTGTTAAAAGTACCAGGAGAACCAGACCGAAAATCACGTTAACACCCGGGAACTTTACACGTGCCAAAGCATATCCTACCATAGCACTGACAAAAATCTGTACCATGCTTATGGTAACAGCATACCCCAGTGACTGAAGCATGGTAATAATGCCCTTTGGCATCATAAGTCTCCAGGCCACCTTGAAGGCTACCGTGGACCTCTCAATAGGAATCCAGATAACTTCGGGATTACCAAGATCTGAAAGCTCGGCAAATACATTTGGGAAAAGCTTAAGAATAGGATAAATCATGGAAAAGCTTAATCCTGCTATCAGCACTCCGAAGAAAACACCGGAAATTATGTTTCTTACTATAAGTTTAATTGGCTTTGGAGGCCTGTTTAATTTCTTCTTTTTAGCCATTTGATTTCACCGCTTTCTTAGATACCAGGAGTATCAATCCCAATATTATCAACACATTCAACATGTACAATACAGATAGTGCGCCACCCACACCAATCAGTCCGCTCTTTTCAAAACCGAAAGCATATACTTCCTGGGCGATGGAAGACTTCAGGAAAATATCGATAATCGTATATACTACTACGAATACCGAAATATTGCCAATCAGTGGAAGTGTTACCTTCCAGAAGGTCTCGTAAGTAGTAGCACCCTCGATCTTTGCAACCTCATAAAGTGCTGGGCTGATAGACTGAAGTCCTGCCAGATAAATAAGTGTCTGCACGCCGGCCTGAGAAGCCAGGGCAAATATATTATCAACATAGCCTGTGATGGTCATAATAGTGCTAGCCTGAATCGTGGTGTATCTCATAAGAAGATATGTTGCAAAACCCTCAGAAAAGACTCCTGAGCCTCCACGATTTGCTATAAGGTCACTACCTGTAGAAATAGTAATCATATCAGTTACAATATCAAGACCAAGTACTATAGGCAGGAAGAAAATAACTCTTACCAGTCCCTGTGCCTTTGACTTTCTGTTGGCAAGTATTGCCAGGAAAAGGGAGAAAATAACAATAATCGGAGCATTAACGAAAAGGTCCCTGTTTTCCTCAGTGAATAGCTGAGCGAAGGTCTTGGAGCTGGTAGTTACCTGCTCTTTAAAAAGTGATACGTAGTTCTGGAAACCTACGAATGACATTACCATACCGCCCTGTTCACCAACATCTACCTGATTGAATGAATATATTACAGTATTCACAACTGGTACTGCGAAAAATACTATAAAGCCCAGAATCCACGGCAAAGTATATAAGAATCCACAGATACTCTTTTTTGTTTTGTACTTCATTTTACCGGCCATTGTATGTCCTCTATTTCTATTTCAGTTACTTAATAATGATATATCCCAGAGCAGGAACTGTACGTCCTTCAACGGTCACATCACTTCCGTTATAGTTTGATAAAATCTTAGTGCCATTTTCATAGCTTGTCTCGAAAACATTCTCGCCCACCATTCTGTGGTTTACGATTTTTGTCTTTCCGATAGTCATCATGGCTTCATTATACTTCTCAGTGATTGCTTTAATGTCATCCTTTAACAGCTCATACTGCATGGAGTAAAGATATGCATACTCTGAATCACGCAGCTTATCTACACTCTTGGAGGAAAGCATAAGCTTAAGCTCAGAGCCTGTCTCCAGCGCCTGCATCAGGAAATAATCAAGGCTGTAGCTTGTATTATTTGCTGAAGTGGTTGTGTACTCACAAATGCCATTTAATGCCAGCTGGTAAAAAGGAATGGTAGCATAAAATGTAGAATATTCTGCGCTGTTTCTGGGGATATCCGTTGCTACTGTACCAAATCCAATCTTATCAGCCCAAGGAGCTGTAAGTGCAAGCTTCTTACCTTCATTTAATAATGCCAGCGACTTATCTACAATGAGCTGGGACTCTGCAGGAGAAGTATAATTGTTACCATACTCAGCATAATACTTTGATGTAAGATCTGTAATGAGCAGATCATAATCCTTTGCCTGATTTCTCTTGATGAAATCTCCTACTGTATCATAAAGGTAAGAAGGAGAAAGCTGGGTATATGTATTGGTCGCCTGCTTGAATTTACCAAGAGAAACAGAATATCCGTATACCTGAACTGCACTCTTTGAGTAGTCCTTATTGGCAGTCATGGCTGTCCAGAAACCGTTTTTCTTAGTATTATATACTTCTGTAAAATTAGTGCCCAGGAACAGACTGCCGTTTCTGCTCTCAATCAATGCCTTAAGCTCTGCCAAGTCGGTCTTTGAACCATTGTTCTTTACCAGTGTACCATGATTCATAAGGGCGTTATTTTCGCCTTCGTCAAAAGCACCCAGATAAGAAACATTAAGATTTACCCCGGAAAGATCATTTACAATGTCCATGAGCTCCTTGTAGGTAGTCATGGAATATTTGCTGGGATATGGAATACCAATAAACTTTTCAGTAGTGGAAAGTGTGCCATGAACCTCCAGGAAAAGCTTTGCAGAATCAAGATATGTGTTCTGCTCTTTACCTGCTGATAGCCATGATCCAAAATCCTTAGCCATTGTAAAATAGTTTGCCTGGTTGCCTGTATAAGTCTTAATTCTTATTTTAAGGTTCTTATCGCTTACAGGGGAAACAGAAAGGAATGTTGTCTGATTTTCTGCATATTCACCGAAAACAGGAACCCATTTATACTGTGAAACATTATATGTAGGGAATACCTTATTGCAGTAATTATTGTTGGTTTCTGCACCGCTTGATCCCAGCTTTGCGTTAATATTGCAGTAGTAATCTCCTGTTTCAATGATACCTAAAACGCCAAACGGATCTTTCTCGCCCTGCTCATAAATGATACCATAAACCGGCATCATAAGCTCAGTCTCATACTCAGGCTTATAGTAATAATCATTATAGAAATCACCATCGTATAAAGGTCTGGTATAAGCGGGAACCTTAGCATTGAAACTATTCATCTTAATAAGGGCACCACATCCATCAGGTACCATTAAATAACCTTCAGTAACCTGGGGTGCAGTAACTGCAGCAAAGTTAGGAAGCACATCAATGGATACCAGCTTATAGTAGCTGTTTTCACTTACTATCTGTGATACCGGTACTTCTGCAATGAAATCATCACCATCCAGGTAAAGATCCAACGCTATATCAAAGATGGCAGGCTCTTCAAATGTAACTGTAAAGCCATAGTCCTTTGCATCCTGCATAAGCATATCCTTGTCATAGCCTACAATCTTGGTAATATTAATTAACTGCTCAACAGCTGACTTTGCAGGCGTATTGGGGTATGTTTTACAATCGTAAAAATCTTCCTGAATGTTTTTTGTATAGATAAGCTCAAGAGTAGTTTGATATCTGGTACCCACTCTCTCCGTAAGAGTACCATTATCTATTGCTTCCTGAAGTCCATCCCAAATGAACTTGTAATGCTCAGGACTCATCTTTACAGGTAAGTACTCGAAAAATCTCTTGGACTCACCCTCATTGAAATTCATAAGGATTCTGATACCATTTGGAATAGAATAGTACTTGGCACTATCAGTCAAAAGTACCTGGGTATAGCTATCCCATTCTTCAAAACTGTTATCCGCACCCACGTAGGAAATATTTAACAGTGAGAGGTCCAATTCGTTTTGTGAATCGGTTACTACACTCTCCCATTTCATTCCTGTCTTCTTGTCCTCAAGAATAACATTCATGGTCTCAGGATCTATTGAAAGCTTCTTCGTTGAATTTTCAGCTATAACATATATTGTTTCAGGAAGTTTTATCTCTTCTCCCGCAACTATATCATTGTTACTTACCTGAAAACGTTTCTTGTTCAGGCCAAAAAACTTTATAAGGAAAACAGTGAGCCATACAAGCAATATCGCTCCTATAGTCACAAGTGAAATTGTCAGGATTTTCTTTCTCATATGAGCTCCTAATTATATACGTCTTGCCAGCTCCTTAAAGAAGGTGCTGAATACTGATATGAACTGCTCTATCAGCGAAATAAACAGTACTATTACGAAAACAATAATAGCTGCTGAAGCCAATGTACAAAGCAGTGTAACCAGATTTTTTGCTACCGAATACTCATGAATAGTACATAAACCGGCCAGCATAAGGAAGGCGAACCATACCCAGCTTAGAGAAACTATAGCATTGATAATAGCAGCTTCTTCCAAAATAATGAAATTGGATACAAAAGTAATGATAAGCTTGATTACCATCACGGGAAACAGTGAATAACTGGTTACCATGAAGATATCCTTCAATTTTCCTTTACCATCAAAGAGTGTGGAGATGGTCCAGTTGGCTACAATAAAGAGCAGGAAAATTGTAATGGAGCTGATAAATGTGGTCAGTGAATTGATTCTGGAGATGTGAGCTCCATTTACCACAAAGCCCCTGTACTGTTGCTCTATACAGCAGGAAATGCCATAAAGAGCCATGAATACGCAGGAAATCCATACAGCACCCTTGCCTCTGTGCTGTGCTTCATAAAATCCATCAAAAGGATGAAGCATACAGTAGAACGAATATTTAACTTTACTCATTGCTATCTCCTCCTGCCGGCTTTTTCTTGTGGTAACGCACCTCAGAATAAATCAAAAGTGCTATCAGTGATACAAATATTACCGCTATAACCCAGAAGTACTTTCTGATTTGCTCGCCTCTGTAGCCATTATAAGCTGCAGAATAATGTTCCTTATCATTACCCAGCTTAAAGTAATACATAGCGTTTTCATAATCATCCTGCATCAGATAATTCTTACCAACACCTATATACGCAACTTCGTAGTTGGCATTGTACTTGATGCACTCCAGGAACTTTTCAGTAGCCTTTTCCCAGTTGCCATAATAGTACTCTTCAGAAGCTTCCAAAGCAGCCTGTCCAAATGGTGTAGGCTTCAGAATATATATGCACTTAAGATCTGTATCTGTAACAATCAGATCATATCCCATCCAGCAAAGAGATGTAGGCTTTCTGAACTGACCCTTGGAATATCCGTAACCACCAAAGATATTAAGGATCTGACCGTCATAGTCATAAAGGAAGATACGTCCTCTTTCCTCATCCAGAACAGCAGTTACACCATAAGGAGTAACGGAACAGTCAATGAAGCGGCTCTCAAATTCTCTGGTGATATCACCTATAAGTGGAAAGCCCATAGCTCTTATTACATTTTCACCGGAGGAATTCATTCTGAACAGCTTGGCTGTAGCTGAGGAATCAGCTGTGACAGCATATATAAAACCTTCGGAGTCTTTGCACACATTGGTAAAAGCAGGTGCATAGTTCTTACCGATGATTTCCTTCTGTGTATCAGACGCGATATTTTTCCAGAAATATGTAATGAAGTTGATGGTAGGCTCATTTGTACCAAAATATCTGGAAAAAGATCCATCTGCATTCAGCTCTACTATACCTTCATTACTGCTGGTAACCACGATGTAAACTCTATCAGCATCGTCTACGCATACCTTGTTAGGTACATACTCTGTAGAACCTGACATATTTTCAGGCTGAGCAAATTCTTTTTTAAAGTAATATGTATCACCATCAAGCACGTAAACAGTTTTATTTACATTATCGCAAATATAAAGTTCATTTTGCTT
This sequence comes from Lachnospiraceae bacterium, assembly GCA_045640725.1. Lineage (GTDB taxonomy): Bacteria > Bacillota > Clostridia > Lachnospirales > Lachnospiraceae > RGIG3528. The sequence goes on along the minus strand of JAZUFN010000139.1, from coordinate 15,412 downwards.
CTGATGGAAAAATGTTCCTGTGGGAGCTGCCAGCTTTTTCTGACTGCCATCTTCGTTAAGTGCAATTTTATCTGCACTGGCTCTGATAACACCGATGCTCTTAATACAGTTGCCCTCAGCATCAAAGATATGCACTCTTCCACCCAGCTTATCCGCAACAATAATTCTTCCGTCGGAAGTGGTACATACATCATCAATGCCTTCAAAAGAACCACCGGGTATATTTTCAGAATTTATAACTCTGGACAAGGCAAAGGCTGATGGTGTCTCCTGAGATGCCCCCCAGGAATCATATACATAGCCCTCGTATTCATATTTAGAGCCGTCAGCTGCAAGTACATCCATAGTAGGCATCGTAAGCACTACGAGTCCTGCAAAAACAGCACCTGTTATTCTTTTAAAACGTGAAAGTTTCAAGGTGTTACCCCTTTCGAGTCTTTTCTTAATCTCTTCATCAGCCCTTCATACCGGAAGTAGCCATTGTCTCAATAACGTTACTCTGAGAAATAATGAAAACTGTTACCGGCACCATAAACATAAGAAGGTTGATGGCTGCTGCTACACCGGATCTGGCAATACCAGAACCGGTAACCTGAGAAAGTACATATGACAGTGGCTTAAGCTCTTCAGAATAAATGAAGGAACCACCGGAATTGCCCCAGAGTGCCTGGAAGGAAAGAATAACCAGCGTAATCCAAGCCGGCTTACACAGTGGCATAACCACTTTCCAGTAGCAGGCAAATTCATTTGCTCCGTCAATCTTTGCAGCTTCTATCATCTCATCAGGGATCTGCACCATAAAGTTTTTCATCAGGTAAAGACCAAGAGTACCACTGATAGCCGGCAGGATAACTGCCCAGTAGCTGTCAATAAGGTTACAACGGTCCATTATGAAATACTGTGGTACTGCTGTAACTGATGCAGAGAACATCAGGGAGTATACTATGATCTGGCTCATGGCATTGGAGCCCGGGAATTTGTACTTTGCCAGAGGGAAAGCTGCCATAGATCCCAAAAGTACTGTTCCGAAAGTACCAAGGCCTGTAATAAACAAGGTATTGAAAGCATATCTGGAGAAAGGAATCTCAAAGCTTTCAAAAATGTTGCCCAGATCCTTGAAATTGTTCATGGTAGGATTGGTTACATACAGTCTGGGTGGGAATATGAACAATTCACTCATAGGCTTAAAAGCTGTTGTAATGATATAAATCAATGGGAATGCAGAGAAAAGTGCAAATAATCCAAGCATTATTCCCAGTGCTATATCTGTCCCCAGGCTTCTGTTTCTTCTCTTTATCTTACGGGATTTCAGATAATGCTTAAAACCACGTAATTCTTTTGGCTTTTTTGATTTTGACATAAGTTTATCCAATCTTTCTCAAAAGCTTCTGCACAAGCACATTGCAGAGCATCATAATCAGGAAAAGTATTACTGCTATGGTACATGCATAACCCATCTCATATCTGATGGATGAGTAGTCATAAAGATGTGTAAGAATGGTATGACCACTATAGTTTACTGAAGGGAAACCAGCCATCTGGATAGATACATCGGAGATGGAAAGTGATGTAGTAATCTGCATTACGGCACCAAACATCAGCTGTGGCTTCATGGAAGGAAGGGTAATATACCAAAGCTCCTGCCATCTGTTTTTAACACCTTCTACTGCTGCGGCTTCATATAAGGATTTATCAACCGTCTGCAAGCCTGCAATGAAGGACAGGAAGGATACTCCCAATGAGAGCCATAACTGAACGATAATCAGCAAAGGTAAAACATACTCTGCATTCTGGAACCAGAGAACGGCATCATGGATAATTCCCAATTTCATAAGCCATGCATTGGCCCAACCATAAGTATCTGATGAGAAGAGTGTTTTCCAAACCAGATAAGCATTACCTGAAATAGATGGTGCATAGAACACCAGTGTAAGAAATGCTCTCGGTACAGGAGGTAATTCATTAATAAGCCATGCCAGGACAAAACAAAGTAAGTAGCTGACCGGTCCTGTAACTATTGCCAAAACGAAGGTATTTTTTAAAGCTGTAAGAAATACGCTGTCGTCTACAATAAGTCCTATATAGTTTTCAAAGCCTATGGGCTTTGGGGCTTCAGCCATATTGAAGGATGTAAAGCTAAGAACTATGGCTATTAATACCGGAAGAAGTGAAAAAACAACGAAAAGTAATGCGAAAGGAAGGATCATCAAGTATTTCTGATAATTCTTTTTCCATACCATTGCAAAAGAATCCTTAGGGGGAATCTTTACGCCATTTACTATTTTTGCCTCGGGTTTCTTTTTCATAAAAGTCCTCTGAAAATGTGATGAAAATCAACTTAGTCTATTCCAAACTCTGCTCGTTTCTTTAACAGCTCTTTATCAATAGCCTTTACGTTCAGATAAAGAGTCTCACGAGGATTGGATGAATTGGCTACTACATTATCGAAAGCATAACCAAGCATACGCCCTGTCATGTAGCTACCCGGAACAGCAGGAATACCAACTGTATGCTCCAGCTGTGCTGAAAGTGCTTTGTACTCTGTAGCACTCCAAGGAAGTGAAGCGAGTACAGTCTTATCAGCTGCTGCATATCTGGCAGCTGTACCCATTACAGCCTCAACTGTCGTTGCATAAGTAAGCTGAGCCTCAGAACCTGTCCACCATTTAAGGAAGGTCCATGCCTTGTCCTGCTTGTCGGAAGCACTCATGATAACTGACTGAACTGTATCGGTAACAAATGTATTATCAATAGTGCCGTCTTCTTTAAGAGTGCCGGGGAATGGTGCGAAGGACCATAAGCCCTTAATCTCAGGAGCAAATACTTCGAAAGTACAGTATGTAGTGTAATTGGTAATACCGATAGGCATCTCACCTGTACGGAAACGGTTATTAAAGTCAGCAGATACCAGCAATTTATAGCAGGTAAAGAAGTCTGTTAATTCCTTGAAGGCCTCCAAAGCTACCGGATCAGAAAGACCTGATGCTATACCGTAATCCTTGCCGGCTCCCTTATAGTAGTCACCACCGTACTGATAAACCATAGGTGCATATAATGGAGTAGTCGGCATATAAAAATCATAATTGTTTTTCTGTAAAATAGGAATGAGATCTCTTATTTCATTCCAGGTCTTTGGAACCTCGGCTTCAATCTCAGTCAGTATGTCATTTCTATAGAACATCATCATGAAATTCTGCTGTTCAGGAAGCCCGTAAATACCGTTTAAATACTTAGCACCTGTAATAGCGCTTTCGTAGAATCTGTCAGCTTCCGTCTTAAAATCAGGATACTTACTAATATCTACAAGGGCATTTCTCATGGCAAAGTCTGCCAGTGTAGCCTGGGAAAGACCTACTACTACGTCAGGTCCGTTACCTGTAAGGGCTGCACGCAGAATAACATCTGCCGGAATCAACTGAAGCTTAACATTTATGTCATGATTAGGAGTAAAGCTTTCATCAATCATGTTCTGAAGAATCTGTGCCTGCTCCTTACCTGCAGAAACCATCCATACTACCAGAGTATTATCACCCTTTGCATTTACATCAGTATCTGAAGATACTTCATTGGTCTTTACAAAGAAAGATGCAAAGAATCTGTAGATGCCATAGCCGAAATTCTTGAACCAGTTGGCTGTAGGCTTGGGAAGCTTGTCTGCACCACCATTCAGATAGATACAATCAATCTCCAGTGGCATTTCATTAATTTGCACCATCCATGTAGCCAGAGCTGAAATATTGTTCTTCCACTGTGAAAGCTCTTTTACTACACTTTCAGGATCTTTTGAAAGCTCAAGTGCTTCCACTGCCATCTTGGAAAGAAGGGAAGTATTTTCACCTTTCTCTCCGGTGATATTAATAAGTTCGTTACAGCAAGCTGTAAGTCTCTCACTCTCACGGATCATGGTATCTACAAAACCGGGAACCTTTTTTCTGATCTCATAGTCAATATAAGTAGAAGGAACTGTACCGGTAATCTGTGTAGTCTTTAAATAAAGCTGGTTAAGATTGAAGAGAGCCTCCTCTACTTCTGTAACTACTTTACCAAACTCACCAAGAACAACTTCCATCTTGATTTCATTTTTACCTTCCTTAAGAAGGAAAAGCATGTGCTCTCCGCTATCTGTAGAGAGCGTGTAATTCACCATGTCTGCCTTGTACTCGAAGGGGTACTGATTCAGCTCTTCGTAAGGAATAACGTCATTTACATAAATTCTTCTATAAGAAGTAACACCTCTGTTTTGTGACTGACGTCCCTTAAATGTGATTTCATAAAGTCCTGTAGCAGGCACCTCCAGCTCCCAGATAATGTAATTACCTGAAATCTTGTAGGAATCGCCACCGATGGTATTGTAAATAATGTGATATGGGTGGTAAGGTGAAAGGTCTGCATCGGAATAATTTTTATTAATATTGATGGATGAGGAGGATTTGAAAATAGATGATGTGATGCCATCTTTTCTCTCAGCCTCACCCTTAAGTACTGCACCTGAATATACACCGTAGGTCCCTTTAAGGCTATCAACTACATCCTTGTAAGCCGGGATTTTATCCTGGGCAGTAAATGTAACTTCTGCTAAAGCCATTTTTTCCTTGGCTGACTCAAAAGTAACAGTATGTTTTCCTTTGGACAGGTAGAAAAGAAGTGGCTCTCCGTTTCTTCTATTGTAATCTTCTATATATACCTTGCTCAGTCTGAATATCTCCTGAGCGGAAGGTCTGATTTCGTTGTCATTTTTTACAAGTATATCTTCGTCCTGATAAAGACGCTTGAAAAGAATCTGGGAAAGTGCGTCATAGCACTGAACACCATCGATTAATATTCTTCTTTGAATATCTGATGTGGTGCCTTCAATAGGAAGGTATGTAACTAAAAGGTTGTAAAAACCTTCTTCTTTTACGGTAAAGGTAAAGGTAACCTGACCCTCATCTCCTGTAGAAAGCATTTTATCCGCGTATGAAGCAGACATATTATTGCTTACTGTAAATTTGGAAATATCTACATTTATGGTATCTCCGGCCATAGCGCCGGTATAGCCATGTTCTTTAAGATAATTGGCATAGGTCTCTTCAAATACAGACTCTCCGAGACCATCTGTACCAAGAGCGGTATCATCACTGTTTAGTATTTTGACAAGAACAATAGCTGCCACTATGAGAACAGCTGCTACTATTAATGTTATAAGTTTTTTCTTATTCTTCATGATGAATCCTCTCGACTACTCTGAATAGTATTTTTCAAAAATATCATCGGTGGGGGCTAAACCCCCGCCGATGAAAACTAACTTCATAATTAATTATTCTGCTACAACAACAACCTTTACTGTAACCTCTGCTGCGTTACCTGCAAAGTCTGTTACTGTAAGCTTAACATTGTACTCACCTGCTGTTGTGGTATCAATTGTAGAAAGATCAGCCTTAATGTTTGTAAGAACGCTTACGCCATCTGCATCTACAGCTGATGCAACGAATGAACCAGCCCACTTGATTTCCTCAACTGCTGTATTGAGCTTAACTGTTGAAGGCTCTTCTACAAGTGTAACTGTAGGAGCTACCTTATTATTAGGATTGTATACATATACTGAAAGTGTCTTATCGCTCCTATTTCCAGCTGTATCCTTGAAGATTACTTTAAATGCATCCTTGTAGTAACCAGGTGTTGCGAAAATGCTTTCGCTAACATCCTTGCTCCACTCAACTTCCATCTTGGATACAGGGATGTCTGCGTTGTCACCAACTGCATCTCTACAGCTGATGAAATCTGCCCAAATAGCGTCTGTTAACTTTGTGCCTACAGGAACAGCGATAGGCTCCTTCTCGATGGTGATATCAGGTGCAACTGTATCATTGAAGCCTGAACCGCTAAGAAGAGCTGTCATCTGATCGATCTTCTGGCTGAACTTAGCAATGTTCTCGTCGATGTATGTCTTGTAAGAAGTCTTCTTTGTGAATGCTGTACCAACAGCATCATCCCACGGTACTCTAAGGCCCATAAGGTCAGATACATCAGAACCGATAGCTACCTGCTTTGTAATATAGTTGTAAGCGGAAAGAACAAGATCACCAAGTGTTGTGCCGTCATCCATAACAACCTTCTCGTTTGTGATATCGAAGTGGCTGGATGAAGCATTTGCCTTACCCTGCTTCTTCTGATACTCAGCGTATGAATCTACACCACCAAGTGTGCAGTAATATGTCTTTGTGTAAAGCATAAGAGTCTTGATAGCAAGCTCTGTCTTCTCTGCAGATACGCCCTTAAGGATACAGATAGAGTCACCAACTGTCATACACTGCTTGTACTCAGGTGAATCAGCAGCAAGTCTGTCAGGTCTTGGCCAAGGAACGATACCAATAGCCTCATTCTTGTCGTTACCGAAGAGCCAGTCACCAACTTCTGCAAATACAGTTTTGGACTGTCTGAACTTATCTGCGCTTAAGCACCAAACAGGAACGATAGATGTACCACCGTCATATGTCTCGTATGTCATGAGGTTAGAGTTGATAAGCTCGTTAACATACTCAACTGCATCAACCATTTTCTGATCAGCAACACCAACGCCGTTAGCGCCATAGATGTTAGCGCCGTTAGCAAATGCAGCAGAAAGTGTAGCCATTCTGAAATCTGTGAAGTATGCATCTACGTTATCGTCAGAAGCATAGGCAGCCTGAACCTTCTCAAGGATTTCCTTGAACTTGGACCATGTCCACTCACCCTTTTCGAAAAGGACATTAGGATTCTCACAATCAACCTTCTCAAGCAGGTCGATGTTGTATACCAGAGGCCATCTCTGTGTGAAACGGCAAACATCACTCATCATGTAGTAATGTCCATAGAGCTTGTCGTAAAGCATCCAACCCATTTCCTCGTCCTCACGGAAAATGTGCTCATATGCATCAAGATTCTGCATAACGTTCTGGGAAAGGATTGTAGACTCACTACCACCCCATAATGTAGCAATATCAGCTACAGGTCTGCCGGAAAGCTCAGACTGAAGAATGTCTCTTGTTGTGTCGTACTGAACATACTCAAGCTTAACTCCAAGTGCCTTGTAAACAGCCTCCTCTGCTGCAAGACGTGCTGCTCTCTGATCAGCAGCCATTACGGGCTCACCTGTAATCTCGTCTACTACGTGTGGATCAAGACCGTTAACCCAGTGTGTTCCCCAAACAAGTGTGGTCTCTTTTTTTGTTTCTTCCGGTGCCTTGGTTGGATCAGGTGAAGCTGAAGGTGTGGTCTTTGTATCTGTTTTACCACATGCAGCCATGCTGAGCACCATAACACCTGTAAGAACAGCTGCTACGAGTTTTCTCATTTTTCTCATAAAATTCTCCTTCTTTGACTTCTAGTCAATAATTAATGAGCAATTACTTTACTAAACGTCCGTAAAACGCTTTAGTAAAGTTTACTAAACAAAAATACACTAATTTTACCTTTCTGTCAATAGGTTGTTTGGATATTTTATATATTTAGTGAGATAATGTCACCGCTCTTTTTGTGCGAATTGCACATAGGATTATCTATTCTCTCTTTTTTCGCCTTTTTTCCTTTTTATATATGCAATATAACACAGGTAAAATTTTACTTTTTCTGTCGTATTGCATTTTACTCCATTCTATCCCCCCCTTGTTTTTTTCCTTTTTTCTTGAAAAAAATACAGGGTTATGGTATTATATTATGGTGCTTCAGTACGCTTATAAGCATGTCTTTTAGTATTAAGAAGCAGAACTTAAATTCAATTCGATATCTATTATAAAAAGCTCGAAAGGAGGTCCTGCTTGGTTTACGATCTTCAGCGTGCCAGCATGTGGAAAAGAATATCCGCATGGTTTCTGGACACAATACTGCTGGTGATCATGGTAACAGGTTTCATGTGGATTATTTCTGCCGTAGACAATTACGACAAATACGAAGCAAATTACAACCGCTATCTTAAAGATTACCAGGAAAAATACGATACAAATTTTAGTTACACCAGAGAAGAATATAATGCTCTCCCCGAGGCAGATCGCGCCAGATATGAAGAAGCATATAAAGCTTTCGCCGAGGATAAGGATGTTCTCTACGCTTATAATATGGTAGTAAATCTGACACTGGTTAATACCACGCTCTCCATCCTTTTAGCTTTTGCAGTCTTGGAGTTTTTGGTTCCCCTGATTCTCAAGAATGGGCAGACCATCGGAAAAAGAGTATTTACTCTGGGCGTTATCCGTACAGACGGCATAAGGCTCACGCCATTACAGCTGGTAGTCCGTACCTTCCTGGGCAAATTTACTATTGAAACAATGATTCCGGTTCTTCTTATTATAATGATATTTTTCAACACCATCGGTTTTACCGGCATCATCGTTATATTTGCAATTTTTGCATTTAACTGTGGCCTTATGATTGCCACCCGCACCAATTCCTGCATTCACGACGTTTTTGCAGTTACAGTAGTAGTTGATCTCCCCAGTCAGATGATTTTTGACACCCCGGAAGATCTTATGCGCTACAAAGAAGAGTATGCCGCCGAAAAAGCTGCCCGCTCTCAGTATTAATCAGTATCCTATATTAATTTAATATAAGAAAGAGGAAAAATATGAAGGTTGTATTACAAAACGTTACAAAGATTTTCCCCAGCCGTAACAAGAAGTCATCGGAGGAGGTTGTTGCTGTCAACAATTTTGACTTCACTATCCCGGACGGTAAACTTATTGGCTTACTTGGTCCTTCCGGTTGCGGAAAGAGTACCACACTTTACATGATTAGTGGTTTACAGAAGGTTTCTTCCGGTAGAATTTTCTTCGGTGAAAATGATATTACCGATCTTTCACCGGAAAACAGAGGCGTTGGTCTGGTATTCCAGAACTATGCTCTTTACCCTCACATGACTGTAAAGCAGAACATTATGTTCCCATTACAGAATCTTAAGGGCGCTGACAAATTAACAAAGGAAGAGATGATGGAGCGTACTGTCAATGCAGCTAAGCTTGTTCAGATTGATGAGCTCTTGGATCGTAAGCCGTCAGAGCTTTCCGGTGGTCAGCAGCAGCGTGTTGCCATTGCCCGTGCATTAGTAAAAATGCCACGTATCCTTCTTCTGGACGAGCCACTTTCCAATCTGGATGCCCGTCTTCGTCTCCAGACCAGAGAAGAGATTCGCCGTATTCAGCGTGAGACCAATATCACTACTATCTTCGTTACCCATGACCAGGAAGAGGCTATGTCCATTTCCGATATGATAGTTGTTATGAAGCTTGGTGTTATCCAGCAGATTGGTGCTCCTCAGGATGTATATGATGATCCTGCCAACCTCTTTGTTGCCAAGTTCCTTGGTACACCTCCTATCAATGTTTTCACAGGTAAGGTGGCTAATGGCAGACTTTTCATCGGTGATGAGGATGTAATGGCTGTTTCTGACGTAGCTGATCAGGAGGTTTATGTAGGTGTAAGACCAGAAGGCTTTATCCTTAGTGACAACGGTCCTCTTACATGCGAAGTATTTAATGTAGACGTTATGGGTCGTGACTCCAGTATCGTTTCTACCAATCCTGCTTCTCAGAATGCTACCATTCGCTCCATTATTGATGCTGAATTACGTCCTGCAGAAGGTACAAAGACAGTTCATTTTTCACTGAAGCCTAACAAGGTATTCCTCTTCGAGAAGGAATCCGAAAAGAGAATCAGATGCGAGGTAAAATAAATGGTTGATAGTAAACAACAGTGGAAAGCCTGGTTATATCTGGCCCCTGCTATCGTACTGCTGTTAATATTTACAGTATGGCCTATCTTTAACACCGTGCGTATGGCTTTCCTCGAAGATTATAATTCTTTCAAATACCTTAATGGTGAAAATTTCAGTTTGGGTTTTGGTAACTTCACAAAAGTTATTAAATACAGTGAATTCCGCCAGAGTATGCAGAATACTATCCTTTTCTGTATATTCACGGTACCGATTTCCACCCTTTTGGCTTTATTTATCGCAGTTGCTCTTAATTCCATTAAGCCTCTGCAGAAGTTTTTACAGACAATCTTCTTCCTGCCTTATGTTACAAATTCCATCGCTATCGGTATGGTATTTGCAGCTATGTTCAATATCGTAGGAAGTTTCCTGGGTACAAACAACGAAATTCTCGTTACTACAGGTATAGTAAATACCATTTTCAAGCCCCTTATCATGTTCTTCTCCAACGGCGAGCATGAGTATATCAACTGGATTAATGCCGGTTCAGGCTACTTTGAAAACATGGTGGTAATGATTGTTTACATTGTATGGAATGCACTTCCCTTCAAGATTCTCATCCTGATGGGCGGTCTCCAGTCCATCAATAAGCAGTACTATGACGCTGCCAAGATTGATGGCACAGGAAAGCATCGTACTCTCTGGCGCATTACAGTACCTCTTCTTTCCCCAATGCTTGCCTATGTTGTCATTACAGGCTTCATCGGCGGATTCAAGGAGTATACAAGTATCGTAGGTATTTTCGGTGAGACAATGGGCCCAGTTGGTGAAAAGGACAGACTTAACACCATGGTAGGTTATGTTTACCGTTCCCTGGAGAAAAACAATCAGGGACGTGCCAGTGCCGCAGCCCTTATCCTCTTCGTCATCATCTTCATAGTTACCATGATTAATCTTCAGGTAAGTAAGAAGAGAGTACATTACTAGGAGGGTTAAAATGGCTGAAAATAATAAAATTATGAAAGAACAAAACCTGCAAAATGTAAAAAATAAGCAGGCTGTAGGTTATATTATTGGTAAGGTTTTTGTTTACATTTTCCTTATCGCCATGGCGTTAATTGTACTCTTTCCTTTCTACTGGATGCTTTCATCCTCTCTTAAGGACCTGGATGAGTACAGACGTTCCGACCCTACTTTGTACCCACATGCAATGCAGTTCTCCAACTATAAGACTGCTTTCACCACTGCAAATCTGGGTAAGCTTTTCCTCAACACCCTTTATGTAGGTGTTGTTTCCACCATTCTTTCCCTTATTATTACCATTCTTTCTGCTTTTGCTTTTGCAAGACTGGAATTCAAGGGAAAAAATGCCCTCTTCGGAGCACTCATGGCTACCATGATGATTCCCGGTGAGCTTTTCACTATTACAAACTACAGTACCGTTTCCAATTTTGGCTGGCTGAATACCTACACTGTACTTATTGTACCTTTCCTTGTAAGCGTATTCTACATCTATCTCCTGAGACAGAATTTCATGCAGATACCTAATGAGCTGTATCTGGCAGCCAAGGTAGACGGTACTTCCGATTTTAAATATTTGTGCAAGGTTATGATTCCACTGTCTCTGCCAACACTGATTTCCATCACCATCCTTAAAATGATGGGTTCCTGGAACTCTTATATCTGGCCCAGACTGGTAGCTAACGATGACGCCCATAAGCTGGTAACCAACGGTCTTCGTAATGCCTTCACCGCTACATCCGGTGATGTTGACTACCCTGTACAGATGGCAGCCGTAGCTATTGTTTCATTCCCTCTTTTCCTTGTATTCGTATTTTTACGTAAGTACATCATGAAGGGTGTGAGCCGAAGCGGCATTAAGGGTTAATGCCCTGTACTAAACTTGTTTTTAAGCGGAAACGCTTAAATATAAAGCCGGTCTATAGTTCGCTATAAATCATTTTCATACCGGCTAAAGAAGGAGATTTATATATGAAAAAAAATCTTTTCAGAACCGTTGTTGCACTCGTACTGATTGCATCAATGATGTTCGCAGGCTGCGGCAGAAAAGCTCGTACTGCCGATTTCACAGTTCCCAAGGGAGGATATGATGGATCTGCAGTAACAATCAAGTTCTATCATACCATGGGCCAGAACCTTTCAGAAGTTCTCGAGCTGTACATTGCTGAATTCAATAAGCTCTATCCTAAGATTACTGTTGAACATGAACAGATCGGTGGATATGATGACGTAAGAGGCCAGCTGGCTACAGAAATTTCCGTTGGTAATGAGCCAAACATCGCGTACTGCTACCCTGACCATGTAGCTCTCTACAATCTTGCAAGCTCTGTAGTACGTCTTGACAACCTTATCGCTTCCACAGAAGAGGTTACACTTCCTGATGGCACTAAGGAAGTTCTGGGACTTACAGATGCACAGAAGAATGATTTCGTAGAAGGTTACTACAGTGAAGGTTCTTCATTTGGTGATGGACATATGTACACTCTTCCATTCTCCAAGTCCACAGAAGTTCTTTACTACAACAAGACTTTCTTTGAAGCTAACAATCTTTCAGTTCCTAAGACCTGGGATGAGATGGAAGCTCTTTGCAAGAAGATTAAGGAAATCGACCCTCAGTCTATTCCTCTTGGATATGACTCAGAAGCCAACTGGTTCATTACAATGACAGAGCAGCTTAAGACTCCTTATACAAGTGCTTCAGGTAGCAATCCTGAGGATCATTACCTCTTCAACACTGCAGAAAACAGAGAATTCGTTAAGAAGTTTGCTTCCTGGTATACACAGGGTCTTCTTACAACTCAGGGTCTCTATGGTACATATACATCCGGTCTTTTCATAAACATTCCTACAGAAAAGAATCCTACCAGAAGCTATATGTCCATCGGTTCTTCTGCCGGTGCTACACATCAGCGTCCACTCAAGGTTAATGAACAGTATCCATTTGAGGTAGGCATCGCTCCTATCCCTCAGGCAGATTCCAGCAATCCAAAGGTTATCTCTCAGGGTCCTTCCGTATGTATCTTCCAGAAGGATAACCCTCAGGAAGTTATTGCTTCTTGGCTCTTTGCTAAGTTCCTTACAACAAGCGTAGATTTCCAGGCTGAATTCTCCGCAGCTTCCGGTTATGTACCTGTACTTAAGTCCGTAGCAAATTCAGATGCTTACAAGGCTTTCCTTGCCAAGGCTGATGGTTATGATAATGTTGCTGCTCTCTCCGTTAAGGTTTGTGTAGACCAGATGAATGCTTACTATGTATCTCCTGCTTTCAATGGTTCTTCTACAGCCAGAGATGAAGTAGGCGATATGATGCAGAAGATTATGCTTGGTGCTGCTGAACATAAGGCAGATCTTGACGCTTTCATCGAAGGCATTTTCAAGGATAAAGTAAATAAGTGTATCGAAGAAGAATAATAAAGGCATCTTTTATGACCAAATCTCTTAAGATATTCAAAAAAATAACAATCGCATGTCTTTGCCTGAGCTTATTGTGCTCAGGCATTGCCTGCGGCAAGGGCGGAAGCAATTCCACACCTGATGATGATGCTACATATGTTGACTACGCTGCCACATTAAAGCTTGAGATGAACACCAGCTCTCTCAAGACAGAGGCAACAGTTAAAAACTATATTGATGGTGATACCGTGCATTTTAATGTTCCTGAGACCTTCCTTCCGGGTGGTGTTCTTAAAGCAAGATTTCTTGCAGTAAACACACCGGAATCCACAGGCAAGATTGAAGAGTACGGAAAAAAAGCATCTAAATTTACAAAAGAAACCTTACAAAAGGCTACTTCCATAGTACTGGAGTCAGATGATGGCAACCTCAATTCAGATTCCACAGGCAGCAGATACTTGGTATGGGTATGGTATAAGACTGCAGATTCAGAAGAGTATAGAAATCTGAACCTTGAGCTGCTGCAGAACGGTTTGGCTATTGCCTCCTCATCCAATAACAACCGCTATGGTTCCATTTGTATGAGTGCACTGAACACAGCCCGTGCATGCAAGCTTAATATTTTCTCCGGTGAGAAGGATCCTGACTTTTTCTATGGTGAAGCCACAGAGATGACTCTTCGCGAGCTTCGTCTCAATATTGCTGACTACGCAGGTCAGAAGGTTGCATTTGAAGGTGTTGTTGCCGCTGACTACAACAATGCTGTTTATATCGAAGAAAAAGACCTTGAAACAGATTTATATAACGGAATAATGGTTTATTACGGCTTTAATCTGTCCGGATCAGGTCTTAATATTCTCTCTGTAGGTAATCGTGTACGTATCGTTGGTACCGTATCCTATTATGAAAATGAGGATACCTATCAGGTGTCCGGACTTTCTTACAGAGAGATGAAGCCCGATGATCCCGGCAACATTAAAAAGCTTGGGGATGGCTACTCTGCTGCCTTCCAGAAGCTTGATGCTGCCACATTTTCAAAGGGCACTATCGACATCGTTGACAAAGAGGATAACAAAACTACAGTTAAAGTAGCTGAATTCATGGAATATTCTACTGTCTCCATGGATGACCTGACTGTTACCGATGTTTATACTACTACTGACATCTCCAGCTCTTCACAGGGCGCTATGACTCTGAGTTGCGTTGATAAGGACGGCAATAAGGTATCTGTTCGTACAGTAGTATTTTATGGCGAAGACGGTAAAATAATTACCGCTGATGCATACATGGGAAAAACTATTTCTGTAAAGGGTATCGTTAGGATTTATAAAGGATCCCCACAGATTACGGTGTTAACCCCAAAAAATGTTTCAATTAAATAAGAGGAGAAAAAACATGAAGAAAAAGATTTCTTTACTTCTCGTCTTCGTTATGGTTGTATCTATGCTTGCTGCTTGCGGCAAGTCAGATGCTTCCTATGACGTAGACAAAGCAAAAGACTACCTCAAGAACGTGTACAAGAACACAAACGGCAAGGAAACAGCTGCTGACTATACCCTTCTTGGCAACGTTAAGATTAACGGCGTAGACTACCCTGTAACATGGGCTGTTGAAGTTACAAAGGGTGGCAAGGATGATGTAAAGGTTGTATCTGACTACTACGCACCTGAAGATAAGGATAAAAAGAATAAATTAGCCCTTATCGACGTTAATGAGAAAGCTCCTGAAGTATGTGAGTACACACTTACAGCTACTGTTAAGGATCCTAACGGTAAGACCGCTACATGGTCTCTTACCCACAAGATTCCTGCTTTCAAGCAGTTCACCTGGTCTGACTATATTGCAGCAGAAAAGGATGTATCTGTTGTAGTTACCGGTATTGTTACCGGCATGATCTCCAAGTCTGCAGGCGCTTCCAACAACTGCGTATACCTTCAGGATAAGGATGGTGGTTACTATGCTTACCAGCTCACAAAGGATCCTATCTCCGAGCTCGGCATTAAGCTTGGTAACACAATCACAGTTACAGGCGTTAAGGATATCTACAGCGGCACACACGAAGTTAAGTCCGGTGTTGTTGAGATCGTTGATACCAATACAAAGGTACCTGAGCCGGTTGATTACACAGCACTCTTCACAGCAGCTGCTGATATGAAGGATGCTAAGCTTGTAGAGAAGCAGGCTTTACTTGTAACCCTTAAGGGTGTTGAAATCACAGGTCAGGGTTCAGATGCTACATATTACATGTTCAAGCTGGCTGGCAAGGATTCTTATGTAAGAATCTCCTCTTCTACCTGTCCTCTTTCCAAGGATGAGCAGAAGCAGTTCACAGAAACA
>JAZUFN010000138.1:0-2736 GCA_045640725.1 Lachnospiraceae bacterium | reverse complement strand
TAGACCAGTCTCATTAAAAACATAATCCTTTATCTGAGCATAGGTTGCTTTGCCCTTTAATTCCGACAAATCCATATCTTCCAAAGAGAAATCTACTTTAACCTTTCTTGAGTCGATCATTCCCTTGGAAAGAAGAACAACAGTCTCGACATGATTTGTTCCCGGAAACATATCCACCATGGCTACTTTTTTCACTTCATAGCCCGCCTCGATAAATGAGGGCAAATCGCGTGAAAGAGATGTAGGCTTACAGGAGATATAGATCATATTGTCAACATTGTAGCTAAGAAGCTTGGGCAAAGCTTTGGGGTGTATGCCGTCACGAGGTGGGTCCAGCACAATAAAATCCGGCATTTCATCGATGGAGTCCAGAGTCTTTAGCACATCACCTGCCAGGAAGGTGCAATTGGTAAGGCCATTAAGAGCAGCATTTTCTTTAGCGGCTTCCACAGCTTCCTCTACTATCTCTACGCCAATGACTTGGCTGGCTGCCGGAGCCAGCAGCTGGGCTATGGTGCCGGTACCTGAATAGAGGTCATAAATGACGGGGAGATTCGCCCGATTCTGCTCACGTCCTCTTTCGATACCCATAGACTCAAAGATGAAGTCTCTGGCAGTATCATAGAGTACCTCTGCTCCCAGCGAATTCGTCTGGAAAAATGAGAAGGTGGATACCTTAAATCTGAGCCCCAGTATTTCCTCATAAAAGTAGTCATGTCCATATAAAATATCTGTATGATCTGCTACTACCACGTCCGCCAAAGAATCATTTACAGAGTGCAGAATGCCTGCGAAAGAGCCTTCCAGAGGCAGAGCCAGCAGGGCCTCTTTAATAGCCTCCATATCAAAATCATACTGACTGGTGGTCACCAGATCCAGAAGAATCTCCTGTGTCTTTTCCGCTCTGCGTACCAGGAGGTGACGCAACAGCCCCTGATGCGTGTTTTTATGGTAATATGTGAGATGCTGGCGTTTACACTCAGCGATGACACACTGAAGAATCTTTCTGATATCTTCACATACAATCTGGCAGGATGATACGTCTACGATATCATAAAAAGAGCCCTTCTTATGAAGGCCTAAAGTCAGCTCTCCCCCTTTACAGGAATCGCCAAAGGAGAATTCCATCTTATTTTTATAGCCAAAGACCAGTGGGCTTCCCTTAATTCCCTTATAAACAGAGGTTTTTTCAAAGCCCTCTCCCAGCACCGGTGTCAGTAGCTTTACTACCTGGCTTTCCTTCAGTGCCAGCTGGTCCTTATAGGAGATATTCTGGTAGGCGCAGCCTCCACATATACCAAAGTGCGGGCAGGGGCTTGCCACCTCATTAGCAGCAGGCTTTACTACAGACAGGCACATGCCTTCTGCCTCACCGTGTTTTTTCTTGGTGATACGCACTTCCACAGTCTGTCCCGGCAGTACATTTTTTACCATACATACTGCTTCCTCTGTGGTGCCGTCCTCATTTTCCCATGAAATGCGCACTCTCCCCTTATTGGGAAAATCCACGCGCTCTACATATCCTGTATATACTGATCCTTTTTTCAAAGTATCATCCTCCGTAAATCTGTGATTATCTATGCTTTACAGCTGGTCATAGGCTGACAGGTCAGTCATTTTAGCTATATTGGAATTTCTGTATCTCTCGTCAAAGGTCACATCCTTTAAAAACCAGGATGGCATCGTAAAGGCCGCTGCCTCCTCTTCCGTAGGGAACTCCACCTCAGCGAACTTAAGGCCTTCCAGCGCCCCATGAAATACATCCAGCTCAATCTTAAGATTGTTTTCTATAGGAATAATGTATCTGGTCTTATGGATGACATTGCCGTCTGCCTTTTCTTTAAGGTGGTTAAAAGCAGCTTCATTAAGAGGCATCTCTATCTCATCTGCAGCTGCCGCAGTAGGATTGTCAGATAAATGTATGCCCTCCCTGTTTTTATATGTCAGAATGTACTTATCATTTTTACGTCTTATGCGAACCACCGGGTGCTTACAGAGGTAAGCCTGCTCAATTTCGTAGGACTTATAATCTGTCAAATTGTCCGGCAAAGCCGTAATAGTAAATTTTCTCTCAATTTCCATGTCATCTCCTTTTTTGAACGAAGTGAAAAAATGGAGAACCCCGAAGGGGTTTGAAAAGCTAAGCCTTCATGCGACAGCATGAATTATTATGGCTTAGCGTCCCTTTTCATCTCCTTTTGAACGCAGTGAAAAAATTACACTTTACAGTATTCATTATATTCCAATACTCGACAGGCGCCTTCATTTGAGCTATCTGTAACAGCATACAATAACGCATCATTAGCCACGGTTTTTACATATACCTGCCTTCCACTATATTTACCAGCTACCATTTCCCTACTGCAGGGCTTTTCTTCATTGACCACCCACAGAAAGTCCTCAAAAGCCCATTCACTCAGGCTCTTTACAGCCTCCTTGGCATAGCCCTGACCTCTGTACTTTTCATCTACTATAAAGCCGATATCCAAAGGACATGAGCCTTCCCGTAAGCCCGCTATGCCGATAAATTCACCGTTTTTCAGATATAAGCCATAGTAGCCGTAACCGTAAAAACCGTAGGCACTTTCGCAGTATTTTTCCACAAACTCCCGGTCATAGACCGTGTCCTTCGTGGCAGTAATATTATTTGTATTAATCTCATGAAAAAAGAAAGCAGCCTGCGAAAAATCAGCAGGCTCTATTTCTTTTATTATTAGTCTTTCAGTTTCATCTATA
>JAZUFN010000137.1:0-3785 GCA_045640725.1 Lachnospiraceae bacterium | reverse complement strand
TTTTAGAATCCAGATAAAAATTCTGACCGCCGCCATAGGAAATAGCCTGGGCAAAAGTCATAATATCGATGCCGTTGGCCCCTGCCAGCACGGCTGTCTCGTTGACACCATTCTGGATGTGGGCTACCAGGGCGTTATGGCAGACCTTCATTACCAGGCCCTTACCATTTTCTCCCATACGTATTACATTCTCTCCCATGTAAAGGAGAAGGGGCTTAACAGCTTCATATACTTCCTGATCACCGCCCACATAGATGCCCAGCTTACCGGCAATTGCAGCAGGCTTGGACTTTACAACAGGGGCATCAATAAACTGTGCCCCGGTAGCCTTGACCTTCTTTGATATCTCTATAGATACGGACGGATCAATGGTACTCATATCGATACAGGTCTTGCCCGGCTTTAATACCGGCAAAATTTCCTCATAAACGGAACGTGAATGCTCTGACTTCGGTACCATGGTAATAAAAACATCTGCATGCTCTGCTACTTCTCTGGAAGAAGTGCAAGCTACCGCTCCCAGCTCTGTCATAAGCTTTATCTTTTCCTGAACATAGTCAAAAACGAATACCTGGTCGTCATGCTTTTTTATAATATTGGCGCACATGGACTCTCCCATAATGCCCAGCCCTACAAAACCTATCTTCATATTGCCTCCCATTTTCCTAAGATTAATCTGTAATGGTCTTATCCCAGGCAGCCTGGAATTTAGCCAGACCGTAATCTGTAAAAGCGTGATACATGCTGTCTTTAAATACCTGAAGACCTGCTGTTACAATATCAGCACCTGCTACAGCGCAGTCTACAATCTGCTTGCCATTTCTTACTGCTGCACAGATGATCTCTGTTTTTCTCAGAAATCCGTAATTCTCATAAATGCTTACAATATCATTAATGTACTGAACACAGTCCTCTCCGCTGCTTTCCTTCCAGCCGATGAAAGGTGACACGAAAAGGGAGCCGTTTTTTGCAGGTAAAATAGCCTGAGATGGGGAGAAAATAAGGGTTACATTGGTACGAACACCTGCTTTTTCCAGTTCTCTGGCTGCTGCTACGCCTGCCTCTGTGCAAGGAATTTTTATAACAAAATTGGAGCAGATAGCTGCAATTTCCTTGCCCATTTTTACCATCTCATCCTTGTCATCCAGATGAGGATTAATCTCTACGGAAATAGGGAATTTCTCGTAGCCCTCAATGCCCTTTTCCTTTACAAAATCTGCCAGATCCTTTAATACTTCCTTAAAGGCCTTACCGGAATTCATGATATGATTGGGATTGGTAGTAACACCATCAATACCAAAGGTGTCATATGCTTCTCTGATTTCATCAATTTTTGCGCTGTCTAAAAAATACTTCATTTTTTCTCTCCTTTATACTGAGCCTAAGGCTTTATTATCCTCAATGGCTGTTTTTTAACTTTCTCGCATTGTCCTCATTCCAGAGTCTGTCATAGGACACACCGGTAATGAGCTCGCATACCTTCTTTTCCTCTTCTGTTGTTATGCTTGTATCTTCGCCCTTTCTTCTGGCAATTTCCTTTTTGATAATATCAAACTGCTCTTTCTTCAAAGGGAATTTAATGGTGAAAAATAAGGTTAATAACATAAGTACCATAGGAAGCCATATATAGAGATGGGTAATACCACTCTGTACAGAGGCTGCCTGGCGCAGCTTACTATTTGCTGCCACTTCATCGTAGCCCACCAGACTCAATAGGAGGCCAATAACAGTTGCTGACATACCTGTAGCGATTTTTCTGATAAATGTAGCCATACCGGATACTGTACCGGGGCGACTTACTGATGTAATCAGTTCATCCACATCAGCCATATCAGTGAGCATGGCGTAAATACTGGTGGAAGTAGCTGCCATACCAATACCTACCAGGAAGGATATAGCCAGCATAATATGGAAAAGTGTTACACTTCCCAGCACCTTGGTGGTAGCTGCCCCCTCTACGGAAACAAAGTAGAGGCAGAGTGTAGCTATAATTCTGACAGGGAATGAAACAATAATAGGGAATTTCTTTGTGGTTTTAGGCATAACTATTGAGAAAATAATAGTGCCTAAAAACTGTGATACCAGCAGCACTCCCATAAGAATGGTAAAATTACCGCCGCCGTATGCATTAAGTACATCATCTACATAGTAAACCGCAAGGCCTGTAACAAAATCAGCTGCTCCCTGTCCGCAAAGGAAAATAGCTATAAATAAGCGGAAGGAACGGGATCTGTATACTGTGAAAGACTGGGTAAAGCTTTCTCTGATAGGTACCTTTACAGGCTCTTTTTTCTTCTCCCATGTACCAAAGAAAGTCATGAGAATGGCTACTACAAAGAGAATGCTGAAAAAGATGGCTACTGTCAGGTACTGGCTGGAATTAGTATTGTCCTTAATAACCAAGGTCGGGATAAGTCCTGCCAGAATTGCGCCGAATGTTGAGCAGGCTGTTCTTACTGTAGAGAATTTTGCTCTTAAGGTATAATCCTCCACCATATCAGGCAGAAGGCCGTTATATGGCACCATAACAATGGTAAAGCCTGTGGAAAACAGCATATACATAGCTACATAGAAGGCATATATAGCTCCCATGGAGCCACCCTTTAATGGTATCCACATAAGTGCAAAAGTAATGGCAGAAATAATACTGCCTACCAGAATGTAAAACCTCTTGGCACCGTATTTGGACCTGGTTCTATCAACGATATTACCCATAATCGGATCAGTAACAGCATCCCATACCTTGCCAATAAGGGGAATAGTACCCGCCAGTGCTGTAGGCATACCCAATGCCTTTGTCATAAATGCTGTGAAAAATGTGCTGATAATTACAAAGGCTCCACCTCCGTAAATGTCAGCAAAACCGTATGCAAATCTTGAATAAACCGCATTTTCTTTCTTCTTGTTCATATAAACCCCTTTTTGCTCCTTTCATATATATGAAAACACTTTGCTCTCCTCTTTAAAGTGCTTCCTATCTGATTCCTGTTATTGCCATAAGCTTATCCGTATTTTCTACGTTCCCTCTTATAAATACCGGTGGACAGCCTATGGGGGCATCTATAAAGAAGCTGCCTCCCCTGTATTTTCTACCGGTGAAAAGGTGTATCCATTCATCCTCAGGTAAAAATACCTGTCTGCTGACGGCTCCTTCTTTGTATATCGGTGCCACCAGAATATCCTCTCCCAAGAGGTACTCTGTTTTTTCCGTATAGCATTCCTTCTGATCATAATGGTAAAAAAGTGGCCTCATAACAGGAGTACCCTCCAGCTCTGCCTTTTCAATCAGCCCCTTTAAATAAGGTTTAAGGCCGGCATGCACCCTTGAAAAAAGGGCCATGTGCCGAAGCATCTCTTCGTCCCCATCGAACTGCACATTGCGTGAAGGCTGATTACCCTCATGGAAGCGGTAAAGCGGGCTGAAAGCATTCATTTCTTCCCACCTGAGCAGCAATTCCCTCGACCTGGTCATCTGCATGATAGTAGTATATCCGCCTACGTCTGAATGGGTAATGCCGTAACCGCTCATAGCCAGTGATAAGGAGGCCGGTACCACTGACAGCAGTCCATCATCCACCGACCAGTCCACATGCTGGTCACCGGTCCACATCATGGAAGAATTTTTAACGGAATCCGTGTGCCCTGCTCTTGTAAAAAAGAAAATATCATCCTCTGCATTACACTCTGCTATAGCCTCTTTATTCAAGCCTGCCCAGATAGCCGGCCAGCTGTTATGCAGCTTTTCAGCACTTTCGCCACTGTACAAAACAGCATCTACAGGAAGA
>JAZUFN010000136.1:0-7158 GCA_045640725.1 Lachnospiraceae bacterium | reverse complement strand
CTGAGAGCTTCAAGAAGTACGCTGCCAGAATCTCTGTAACTACATCCTCCATCCAGTACGAGAATGACGATGTTATGCGTCTCTCCTGGGGTGATGACTACTCCATCTGCTGCTGCGTATCCGCTACAGAGACAGGTAAGGAGATTCAGTTCTTCGGCGCTCGTGCAAACCTTGCTAAGTGTCTCCTTTACGCTATCAACGGCGGTAAGGATGAGAAGAGCGGTGAGCAGGTAGCTCCTGAGTATGCACCTATCACATCCGAGTACCTTGATTACGATGAGGTTATGAAGAAGTTCGATACCATGATGGATTGGCTTGTTCACCTCTATGTAGGTACTCTTAACATGATTCACTACATGCATGATAAGTACAATTACGAGGCATCCCAGATGGCTCTTATCGATTCTCATGTACGTCGTTCCTTCGCTACAGGTATCGCAGGTTTCTCACACTGTGTAGATTCCCTTTCCGCTATTAAGTACGCTCGCGTAAAGGTAGTTCGTGATCCTGAGACAGGTCTTTCCAAGGATTTCGTTATCGAAGGTGAGTTCCCTCGTTATGGTAATGACGACGACAGAGCAGACGAGATCGCTGTATGGCTCCTTAAGACATTCATGAACAAGCTTCGTTATGTTCATACATATAGAGATTCCGAGCCTACAACCTCTATCCTTACTATCACATCCAACGTTGTTTATGGTAAGGCTACAGGTACTCTTCCTAACGGTAGAAAGGCAGGCGAGCCACTTTCTCCTGGTGCCAACCCTGCATACGGCGCAGAGATGAATGGTCTTCTTGCATCTCTTAACTCCGTTGCCAAGCTTCCTTATGAGGAGGCACTTGACGGTATTTCCAATACTCAGACTATCAATCCTGAGGCTCTTGGACATTCCGAGGATGAGCAGACAGAGAAGCTGGTAGACGTTCTTGACGGTTACTTCGATCAGGGCGCTCACCACCTCAATGTAAATGTATTCGGTAAGGAAAAGCTTATGGACGCTATGGAGCATCCTGAGAAGCCTGAGTATGCAAACTTCACTATCCGTGTATCCGGCTATGCGGTTAAGTTCATCGACCTTACCAGAGAGCAGCAGCTTGATGTTATCTCAAGAACCTGCCACAAGACTCTGTAATAATGAGACTTTAAGCGAACGCATGGGCTATGTACATTCCACCGAGTCTTTTGGCTCGGTGGACGGCCCCGGCGTTCGTTTTATTATTTTTCTAGCCGGATGTCCTATGAGATGTGCCTACTGTCACAATCCCGATACCTGGGATATGTCAAAGGGGCAAAAAATGACTGCGGAGGAGCTGCTTCAAAAGGCACTCAGATACAAGACCTACTGGAAAAAGGAGGGCGGTATCACAGTGTCCGGCGGAGAAGCCCTTATGCAGATAGATTTTCTGATTGATCTTTTTGAAAAAGCAAAGGCAAAGGGGGTAAATACCTGTATTGATACCTCAGGAGCCCCTTTTTCACCGGAAGAGCCATTTATCAGTAAGTTTGACAGACTTTGTGAGCTTACAGATCTTTTTATGCTGGATATCAAGCATATCGATGATGATATACATAAAGAGCTTACAGGCCGCAGCAATAAAAATATCCTTGAAATGGCTGGATATCTGTCAGATCATGGTAAAAAAATGTGGATTAGGCAGGTGCTTTTGGAGCGTTATACCGATAATGATGAGTATCTGCATAGAACCAGAGAGTTTATTGATAGTCTGAAAACAGTAGAAAGAGTAGAAGTACTTCCTTATCATACTCTGGGGACTTTTAAGTATGAGAATCTGGGTATTCCGTACAGAATCCCTGACATTAATCCGCCCAGTGGAGAGCGTGTACGAAACGCAGAGGAGATACTGGGGGCTAAATAAAAAAACACCAAAAATCGGGGCAGAAATGTTCCGATTTTTTCGTTGTCATTATTAAATGAATATGGTAAAATTCTTTATTATGGTAAAGTGGGGGACTAGTATGGAAAATATAAAAGCCCTGTATTCGAATCTTGTGCATAAGCTTATTGAGGGAAAAAAGCTTATCACCTGTATGGAAAGTATGACGGGAGGCTTTGTCGCTTCCTGCATTACAGATATACCGGGGGCATCCGCCATTTTTAAAGGAAGCTATGTTTGCTATTCCAACGAGGAAAAGGTCAGACTTGGGGTACCGGAAGAGATTATAGCGACTTTTTCGGTCTATTCGGAGGAGACTGCATTGGCCATGGCAGCTGCTGCGAAAAGGGATTTTAATAGCGATATAGCTGTAGGTATTACCGGTAATGCCGGCAATATCGATCCGGCCAATATTACAGGGGTACCGGGCATAGTTTTCATAGCCGTAATTTCAGGAGATATCCAAAAGACAGTTACGCTTGATATAGATCCTACACTTACCAGGGAAAAAATGAAACAGGTGGTGGCAGCAAAAGCTGCAGAAGAAGTATTGAATTTAATTTGCTAAAAGGAGAAAGATGAAGGATAAGGCACCTAGTAGGTTAAAACAAATTATATATGGCTTATTGATTGCGATAGCTGTTATAGTGGCTGTGGTAGTGGCGGTCTCATCTCTTTCACCTACTTTCTATTTAAAGAGTAGTAAGGTGATAATAGAAATAGGTGAAGATTTTGACCCGGTTTCCCAGATAGGCAGTTTTCGCAGTATTGATGTAAATGATATTGAGATTCAGTCGGACGTGGATACGCAGAAAGTAGGCAGCTATACAGTTACCTACAAATATCTGATGAAGACGCAGACTCTTACGGTAGAGGTAGAAGACAGAGATTATCCTGTTTTTTCCATCAAGGACAATCTGGACTACTATATGAGCACTGAATTTGACATTAACAAGATAGTCATGTCCATTACCGATAAAACAGGAGTGACGGCTTTTTCCTGGAAGGAAGTAGAAGGTGGGATTGGTATACCGGGTACAGCAAAACTACAGCTGTCGGCATCAGATGCCTATGGACACAAAACAGTTAATACGGCCACAGTTAATGTTATTGATGATATACCTCCGATTCTGAAGCTTAAGAGCTTTACTGAAAAGGTAGAGGCGGGAGCAGATTTTGATCCCATGGTTTTTGTAGAGACTGCCACAGACAACTATGGTACTCCTGCCGTTACATACAAGATTAATTCAGGAACACTG
The DNA here is from genome assembly GCA_045640725.1 of Lachnospiraceae bacterium. Classification (GTDB taxonomy): domain Bacteria; phylum Bacillota; class Clostridia; order Lachnospirales; family Lachnospiraceae; genus RGIG3528. The sequence continues at coordinate 4,003 of JAZUFN010000136.1, read as the reverse complement.
GCTAAAGTGGGTAAAGTAAAGGCAACACTGTATGCTACAGATACTGCGGGTAATGTTACCAGCGCTGAAGTGAGCTTTACCACAGTGGATACAACAGCGCCAACAGTTACTGAAAAGGCTGAGAAGCATGTCCACAAGATGAGCAAGAAGTTGGACCCTTCCATGTACTTTGATATTTATGATAATTCTGAAAAAACAAAAACCACTTACGAGATTGTAAGCGGTGACCTTACTCAGGTGGGCGTAGTTACAGTTGCGGTTCATGTGGAGGACTATTACGGCAACTCTACAGATGCCGGGATTATCAGTATAGAGGTAGAGGATGACATTCCACCTGTATTCACCTTAACCCACTCCAGATACAATATTGATCTTGGAAGATATTTCGACGTGGATGCCTTGATTGCATCTGCATCGGACAATTCCGGAGAAGCTGTTACTTTTTCCTACAAGGTTAAGTCCGGCTCTCTGAATCATGCCGGTGAGTGTACGGTTAATATTATTGCAACGGATATTTACGGTAATTCATCCACAACAGCGGTTCCTTTCAATGTGATTGATAAAGTAGCGCCGGTTATCTCACTTAACAAGGATAAGGCTACTCATGTCATAGGTGAAGCATTCACATTAGATAATCTGGTTAAATCCTGTACAGATAATGATGCTGTCAGCAGTATAGAAATGCAGGTGGTAGAGGGATCTTTGGATGAAGTGGGGGATGCAATCGTAGAAATTATAGCGAAAGACCCTTCTGGAAATACCGCTAAAAAGCGTGTGGAAGTCAAGTCCAAAACAAGACTCTATCAGACGTTTGGTACTGAGGAAAATGTGGATATTACCGGTATAGATGGAATGCCATATATGGTAGCGGTTAACAGATATATGGGTGTTGCGACTGTATATGGCAAGGATGAAAACTGGGATTATACCGTGCCTATTCAGGCTATGCTGTGTAGCGTAGGAAAAAACAGTGCTCTGGAAGAATATTTCGGAGTGCGTTCCGGAAGCGGACTGACTCCGCTTGGTGTATACAATGTACCATGGAAGACAAGTACCGGCTGGCATACATTATTTTCAAATGACGATTACCATAAGAATGTGTATGGTCAGTATGCTGTCAGAATCACAGGCTCTATTCTTTTCCACTCTGTACCTTACTTCTGGGGGAGAAAAGATGCTCTTGAGTGGACAGGTACACCGGATAACTTAAATCATGAGTTTAACAAATTGGGTAGTCCTGCATCTATGGGCTGTATCAGGCTTTGCGTAAGAGATATAAAGTGGCTGAATGATAATTGCCCGGTGGGTACTTTGGTTGTTATCTACGATGAGAGAGACAATTACGGACCTCTCGGCAGACCTGATAATTTCATCATTGATCCAACTTCTGAAATGTTTGCAGACATAGATCCTGAAATCTTTAAGCTTTCAGGCTATTACACAAAAGATTTACCGAAGGAGCCGGAGGTGTCACAGAATCCTCTGAACTGGGATCCTACCGATCCTGACACGAGAAACCCTTGGATCCCTATTCTGGAAGCATGGGAGAAAAAGCAGCAGGAAGAAGCCGAAGCCGGAGAGGGAGAGGGAAATCCTTCTGATGATGATCCTGATTCGAATCCGGATAAGAATCCGGAATCGAATCCCGAAGTGATGCCTGATCCCGGAGCAGGAGAGGAAGCATAATAATATTACATAGGAGAGAAGTTTATGAAAAGCGATGCGATAAAAAAAGGACCTAAATCAGCCCCACAGAGATCTCTTTTACATGCCCTGGGTATTACAAAAGAGGAGATGGATAAGCCTCTGGTAGGTATAGTCAGCTCTTACAACGAGATAGTTCCCGGACATATGAATCTGGACAAAATAGTTAATGCCGTTAAAGAGGGTGTAGCCCTGGCAGGTGGTGTACCAGTTGTTTTCCCGGCTATCGCAGTATGTGACGGTATAGCTATGGGGCATGTAGGTATGAAATATTCATTGGTTACCCGTGACCTCATTGCAGATTCCACAGAGGCTATGGCTATTGCTCATCAGTTTGACGCTCTTGTAATGGTGCCCAATTGTGATAAAAATGTTCCAGGACTCCTTATGGCCGCAGCCAGAGTTAATGTACCTACCGTATTTGTATCCGGTGGCCCTATGCTGGCAGGGCATGTACATGGTAAAAAATCCAGCCTTTCCTCCATGTTTGAGGCAGTGGGCACCCATGCTTCAGGTGAAATGAGTGATGAAGAATTAGAATACTTTACCAATACAGTATGTCCTACCTGTGGTTCCTGTTCCGGTATGTATACAGCCAATTCCATGAACTGCCTTACCGAGGCAATTGGTATGGGACTTCAGGGCAATGGTACTATTCCTGCAGTTTATTCTGACAGAATCATTCTGGCCAAGCATGCCGGTATGAAGGTTATGGAGCTCTACGAAAAGAATATCAGACCAAGAGATATTATGACAGAAAAGGCATTCATGAATGCACTTACTGTCGATATGGCCCTGGGCTGTTCCACCAATACCATGCTTCATTTACCTGCCATTGCTCACGAGTGTGGCATCGATCTGAATCTTGATATTGCCAATGAAATTTCTGAGCGTACACCAAATCTCTGCCATCTGGCACCTGCAGGCCGCACCTATATGGAAGATCTGAATGAGGCAGGCGGTATCTATGCTGTAATGAATGAGCTGACCAAGAAAAATCTTCTGAATCTGGATCTTATTACAGCTACAGGCAAGACTGTCGGTGAGAACATTAAAGATGCAAAGAATCTGGACCCTGAGACCATAAGGCCTGTCGAGAATCCATATTCGGTTACAGGTGGCATTGCCGTACTTCGCGGTAATTTAGCTCCTGATACTTGTGTTGTAAAGAGATCTGCAGTAGTGGCAGAGATGATGCAGCATGAAGGTCCTGCCCGTGTATTTGACTGTGAAGAGGATGCGATAGATGCTATTCTTGGTGGCAAGATCGTTGCCGGTGATGTAGTGGTTATCAGGTACGAGGGACCAAAGGGTGGCCCCGGTATGAGAGAAATGCTGAATCCTACCAGCGCTATTGCAGGTATGGGCCTGGGCAGCAGTGTAGCCCTGCTTACCGATGGCCGTTTTTCCGGTGCATCCCGTGGAGCTTCCATAGGGCATATCTGTCCCGAAGCGGCTGTAGGCGGACCTATCGCTCTGGTAGAAGAAGGGGATATCATAAGTGTTGATATTACCAATCATAGAGTAGATTTAAAGGTATCCGATGAAGTTATGGCAGCCAGAAAGGCAAAGTGGCAGCCTCGTGAGCCTAAAATTACCACAGGATACCTGGCTCGTTATGCAAAGCAGGTAAGTGCATCCTGTGAGGGAGCTACACTTAAGTAATAAATTGATAGGAAATAAAATGTCAGAACAGTTATTAAAAAAAGATTATTATTATGACCTGCCGGAGGAGCTTATAGCACAGGATCCCCTGACTGACCGTTCTTCCAGCAGGCTCATGCTTGTAAATAAAAATACCGGTAAGTTTAAGCACGGAGTTTTCACTGATATTTTGGACTATATTCGTCCCGGTGACGTTATGGTCATTAACGATACCAAGGTAATTCCAGCCAGACTTATTGGCACTAAAATAGGTGATAGCTCTGAAAAGCCCGGCAGCAGAGGCGGGGAGTACAGTGCCAAAATAGAAATCCTTTTGCTGAAGCGTCATGAAGGTGATGTCTGGGAGACTTTAGTGAAGCCTGGAAAAAAAGCCCGTACCGGGGCTATTATTTCCTTTGGAGACGGTCGACTTACCTGCGAAGTGGTAGACAGTCTTCCGGATGGTAACCGTATGGTGAAGTTCAAATACAATGGTATTTTTGAGGAAGTATTGGATTCTTTGGGAGAGATGCCATTACCACCATATATTACTCATAAGCTGCAGGATAAAAACAGGTATCAGACTGTTTATGCCAAGAATTCCGGAAGCGCTGCAGCACCAACGGCAGGCCTTCATTTTACAGAAGTCGGAGGC
>JAZUFN010000135.1:0-3620 GCA_045640725.1 Lachnospiraceae bacterium | reverse complement strand
ATTTCCAGCACACTGACATCAGTTATTGGATCATCTATTACAACAGTAGCCGGCTTCCTGGCACTTTGCTTCATGAGCTTTACACTGGGCAAGGATCTGGGACTTGTAATGGCCAAGGGCGTAGTATTTGGAGTAATCGGTTGTGTCACCACTCTTCCTGCACTTATCCTTATTTTTGATAAAGCTATCGAAAAAACAAAGCATAAGGCTTTACTGCCAAGGATGGATAAGGTTGCTTCAGGTATTACAAAGTATCCTGTGATCTTCCTGTTGATTTTTGCCATAGTAATGGTGCCTGCAGTTCACGGCTATAGAAATACAGAAAAATATTACGACATGGGTGATTCACTTCCCAAGGATATGGCGGTAGTTATTGCCAATTCAAAGCTTTCAGAAGAATTTGAAATGGGTTCCACACACATGATACTTATGGATTCCAAGCTGCCTGCCCGTGATAAACACCTTATGATAAAGGAAATTGAAAAAATCACCGGTGTAAAGGCCTGTCTGGGGCTGGAGTCTATTGTAGGCACTATGATACCTGATGAGATGCTGCCTGAGTCTATCACATCTATTCTAAGAAGTGACAAGTATGAGATGCTGGTAATCAGCTCTGAGTATAAAGTGGCTTCTGAAAATGTTAATGAGCAGGTAGCAGCTATATATGACACTATGAAAAAGTACGATTCCAGTGCCATGCTTATAGGTGAAGCGCCTTGTATGAAGGACCTTATAGAGGTTACTGACAAGGATTTCACAGTAGTAAGCTGGCTTTCCATAGCGGCTATTTTCATTATCATTGCTATAGTATTTAAGAGTATTTCACTTCCGGTACTTTTGGTATCTGTTATAGAATTCGCTATCTTTATTAACTTGGGAATACCTGCCTATACCGGAACACCACTGGTATTTGTGGCACCTATATGTATCAGTACTATTCAGCTGGGAGCTACAGTTGACTATGCGATTCTCATGACTACCAAGTACAGAGATGAGAGAAGAGCAGGCAATGATGCTCGTACAGCATCTAAAAATGCCCTCGCAGCGTCTATGCCATCTATCATGGTATCTGCCCTGGGATTTTTCGCAGCTACTATCGGTGTAGGTATTTACTCAGAAGTTGATATTATCGGTACCATGTGCAATCTGATGGCGAGAGGAGCTATCGTATCTATGACAGCAGTTATTCTGGTGCTTCCAAATCTCCTTAGAGTAATGGATAAGTTAATTATTCACACCAGTATCGGATTTGTAAAAAAGAAAAAAGAAAAAGAGTATGAGGCTGAAGTGATTGAAGAATTGACAGCGCAGACAGCTGATAGATAAATATGGAGGTAGAAAGATGAATAAGCATTTATTTAAAGGTATTGCAGTTGCAGTTGTAAGTACGGTTGTATTAACCACCTTTGGCGCAGTTAAGCTGTATGCTGAAGATAAACTGGCAGACAAGATAGATAAGGAAGCTGTTAAGGAGCAGTTGTCCGGAGTTATTGTAGCCGGAAATCAAGCTGATAAAGAAGAAACCGTATATGTTATTACAGATGCGGCAGGCTCTGTAAATAAGGTTATTGTAAGCAATCATCTTTACAACATTGGAAAAGATGACAAGCTGAACGATGTATCTGATCTTAAAGATATTATAAACATGAAGGGCTACGAGGATTTTACAGCTAATGGTAATCAGTTGAGCTGGAATGCTCAGGGCAATGCTATCTACTATCAGGGTACATCAGAGAAGCCTCTCCCTGTAGCCATTAAAATAAGATATTTTCTGAATGGTGAAGAAAAGAACGCTACGGAAATAGCAGGAGCAAAGGGGCACGTTACCGTTAGATTTGAGTATGAAAATCAACTTCAAGTGACTCTTAAGGATAGTAATGAGAAATATTATGTACCTTTTGTAGCGCTGACAGGTGCATTCCTGGATACTGATACATTTAAGAATATTTCTGTAACAAACGGACGCATCGTGGATGATGGTGACAGAGTGTACTGCATGGGTATTGCACTTCCCGGACTTAAGGATGATTTGGGCGTATCTGATGACAGTATAAACATACCTGAATATTTTGAAATAAGCGCAGATACAACAGGATTTGAACTTCTTACTACTCTTTCCATGGTGACCAACGAGCCATTCAACCATATAGATCTTACAGGTATTGATACATCTAATCCTGCCGGCTGTGCAAATCTTGTATCTCAGCTTAAGGAAGCTGCTACAAAGCTTACAGATGGCGCCAAGGCTATTTACAATGGTCTGGTAGAGCTTAAAGCGGGCATGGAGGCTCTTAAAGAAGGAGCCACAAGCCTTCAGAGTGGTGCCAACGCTCTTCACAGCGGTACAGGTAATCTGTTGACAGGCGCAGGTCAGTTGCAGGCAGGTATTGGCCAGGTGAATACAGGTGCAGGTCAGCTTCATGCAGGCGCAAATCAGGTAAGCAATGGTGCAACCGCTTTAAATACAGGACTTAACACCCTTACACAGAATTCTACTGCTTTAAATGCAGGTGCAAAGCAGATTTTTGAATCATTACTGGCTAGTGCCACCACTCAGCTTCAGGGGGCAGGACTTCCAGTAGAGCAGCTTACCATTGAGAATTACGCAGTAGTACTTGATAATACAGCAGCATATCTTACAAGCGTAGGTATGGCTCCTGCCAGCCAGCAGGTAATGGCTGTAAAGGCTCAGCTTGATTCAGTAAATGCTTTTTATACAGGTCTTAATGCCTATACTCAGGGCGTAGACCAGGCAGCAACAGGCGCAGGTCAGCTGGCAGCAGGAAGCCAGCAGCTGGCAGCGGGTCTGGGCGACCTTTCTCAGGGAACCAATCAGCTGGTAGCAGGTGCTGACAGCCTGGTAACAGGTGCAGAAGCACTTAACTCCGGAGCAGGCCAGCTGGCAAGCGGTACAGACAGTCTGATTGCAGGTATCGATCAGCTCCTTGCCGGTACAGACAAGCTTACAGAAGGCGCTAAGACTCTTTCAGATGCTCTGGATTCCATTAATGATGAAGCAAATAATCTTATAATTGAGTTATCAGATAATCTGCTTACTGTTTTTGAGAGACTTAATAATACTATAGAAGTGTCAAAGACATACAATAATTACTCAGGTCTTGCAGATGGTATGAAGGGCTGCGTAAAGTTCATTTACAGAACAGGTGCTGTTTCTTCTGAAAAATAAATATAAGTCAGACATACTTGAACCAGGGTGGTTGGTGACAGGGGGACGTATCTGATTGACACAAATGTGACAGGGGGACGTATCTAATTGACACACTTTTTAGCAAAAGTGTGTCAATTAGATACCTCCCCCTGTCACATTCTTTTCACCAAGGGAGATATCTATCTGGTGAGAAGTAGTAAAAAATATTAAGAAAGTTTAAATTTGTTCTTGACAATGCGCTCGCTCTTTGGTAATATATGCGAGTGCCTTGAAGCAAGGCAGAGATGGCGAGGTAGCTCAGTTGGCTAGAGCATGCGGTTCATACCCGCAGTGTCGAGGGTTCAAATCCCCCTCTCGCTACATATAAGAAAAAGCTCCAATCGGAAGATTGGAGCTTTTTCTTATATGTAAAAAGAATGAGAAGTGAACGAAGACACTGCGGGCAGTGTCG
>JAZUFN010000134.1:0-8439 GCA_045640725.1 Lachnospiraceae bacterium | reverse complement strand
ATTCAAACGAAAAAATAACTGAAAAAGCATTATAAGTAAACTTTACTCCAAAAAAAGTGTGTCAGCGGGAAAAAACTCTCATCTGACACACTTTTATTATTTTATTTAAGGTTTTGTCGCTGATTATTCTTCATTTTTCTTTTCAGGAATGCCTGTAACGCCTTCATCAAAAGCATTTTCATCTACATTCTCACAGGTCTCAGGTATGACAACACTTTTAATATTAGTCTGAGTAAATGAATTCTGCGCTATATTAAGTAATCCCTTACCAAAAGAAACCTCAGATAAGCTAAGACATTCATTAAATGCAAATTCAGGTATCTCTGTAAGCTCATCAGAGAAAATCAGTGATTTGATACCATGGCATCCATTAAATGCATAGGCTTCGATCTTTTCCACTGTATCCAAATAAATCTCAAACAGAGCTCTGCAATTCGCAAAAGCCTTATACTTTATGGTCTTGACATTGTCAGGTAAATATACACCCAATAGGCCGGAACAGCTCTCAAATGTATACTCTGCAATCTCCTCCAACTGCTCTCCCAGTGACACATAACGTAACCCGGAACAGTTTTTAAAGGCTGCACCACCTATACCTTTAACATATGACAGATCTAAAAAATCCAAGGAATCACAATCACAGAATGCATAAGAAGCAATAAGCTCAATATTTTCTGTAAATGCTATATCTTTAAGGTTTCTACATCCCGCAAATGCACTGTAACCAATAATATTAATACTCTCTGATAACTGAACCTTGGATAGATTGGTACATCCGTAAAATGTCCAGGATCCCATATCAATAACAGTATCGGGAATATATACTTCTGTAACATTCTGACACTTATAAAATGCTTTATCAGCAATATAAGTAACAGGAAGTCCATCAATAAAATCCGGAATGTATACTTCTTCAGGGAAAGTGTATTCTACTTCTACTACCTTCTCTTTACCTGTCTCCGGATCAATAATAGTATCCTTTTCTTTAATAACCGCACCGGTCTTGACACCGGTAATAGTCACCTTATCTTTTTTCTTTGTATAAGTAAAGAATCCTTTGTTAGTAGAAGGCCAGCAAGTGGGTTCCGGACTAGGCTCAAGACTAGGCTCAGGACTAACCTCCGGGCTTACTGTAGGCACTTGTGAAGGCTCTAAACCGGGCTCAGGCTCCACTGAAGGTAAAGGCTCATCAGTAGGCGCTAAAGTATTCGTAGGCGCAATAGTAGGCTCTTTCGTAGGCTCTTTAGTAGGCTCTACCGTAGGAGTATTGCTGGGTATCGGAGTCGAAGTAGCCCCAGCATTGCTCTTGCCGCATGCACATATATTAATTGTAAAAAGAAGCAATAACGCAAATATAAAACGCTTCATACATCCTCATATCAGCCTATTATTCAACGCGAAAGCTTTTTTTCTGAATATCAAGAACTCTCTCTAATTCAGATACATCGGATGATTTCATAGGACACGTACTCAAGTATTCAGTAAAAAAGCTACTAAGAGAACCATTGTAAACCTTCTCCAGCAATGCTTTTGTTTCAATCTCCTGTACTGTCTTCTTTGTAATAACAGCCTGACAGATAAAACCAGGCTCTTCACGTCTGACAGCACCCTTATCAATAAGTCTGTTTATAACAGTATACGTAGTATTTTTTTCCCAGCCAATATACTCTTTTATTATAGCAGCAATATCCTTGGCTGCCAACTGATTGTTGGACCAAAGAAGCTCCATAACATTTAATTCGCCTTCGTGAAGTCTGATTTCTTCGCTCATGTGTATAACCCCCAGCATTACATATAACTACTCAAAAAATCGAGTACAGGTGTTATACTACCACAATAGAAAGCCTATTGTCAATCAAAAAATATACCTAAAATCATTTAAATGCCAAATAACATATAAACAGGCAAAACATATTCTCCATCTACAAGATTAGTATCAGCTATTTTCAATGCTTCAGGAGCATTTTCTCTACTTCTGTATGATGCTATACTTCTGAGATCATTTTTGCCATTTACAGATAAGTTTACAGGCCTTAATTCTCCTTCATATTCCATTAGAAAATTCAAACCGGCTCTATTGCCCGATTCCCAATAAATATTTTTTATCTTCTTTTGTAGAAGGGTCTGTAGTATATAATTTTGAGTCCTTAAATAGTATTCATCTTGAGTAAGTCCGTCAGTACGATCTGCAGAAAGAAATGAAAATTCCGGATAAAAAAGCTTGAAATTCCTATCCGAATTTAATTCCCTTTGCATAAGTACCTTTTTTTCGTATATCAGCGAATTCAAAGCACTTTCAAACATCTTTATAGATGCCCCTTCTCTAATCTCACTGAATTTAAATTTCTGATTCTTATTTTTCAGCATTTTATCCATAACTGATAAAATTTGATTCTTACGTAAATCTCCTTCATTGTAGTCGAATATACCAAAAGCCATGTTTTTAGCATCTCTTTGAAGCCCGGCAATATTCATCTGAGACTTCATAGCCAAATATTCATTAACTACCTGAGGCATGCCCCCAACATATAAATACTCATCAAAATCAGAAATCATTTCATTATGCAAAATATCAGGAAGCTTCTTTTTATTATATAAGTGTTCTTTTAATGCGCCGGCATACCATTCAAAGCCGAAAGCATTTAAATATTCATCAAACTGAAGGGGAAACAGCTCTAAATACTGACCATTTTCCTCATCTGTATGCTCATTTAAATAATTATAATCACTTACAAATATCCAGTCCGAATGATTTTGTGAACCATATTCATATAATATTTTGGAAAAAGATGTATATCTTTCTGTATCATCAAAAATCATGGACGATGAAAGAAGAATTTCAGGAGCTACTGAAAAATACTCTGACAGAAAATCCACCGGCTCAGGACAGTTGATAAAGTTACTATCCTGAAGCATGGAAACAGAAGGAGTAAAATAAATAAAGGCATCAGGATTGTCCTTTATATATTCATTACATAGGTAGGTCTTTCCTACCCCCTTCATACCATATAAGAAGAAAGGCTTGTGCCTGTCCCTGTTTTTAAATATGGAATATGCATTTCTCTTCACGATACGCCTCAATTATCTTTATACATATTAATAAGCCTGTTGAAATATTCCGGATTGGGAGCAATACACTCTACATACTCCTGGATACGAGGATGAATAAATCCTAAAACTTTTGCATGCAGACACTGCCCCTGTAGATTTTTCTGCATAAATCCACCATATATTTCGTCTCCCAGAAGTGGATGGCCCAAAGAAGACATATGTACTCTTATTTGATGTGTACGTCCCGTCTCCAAACGGCATTCTATCAGATTCACCTTTTTATTCAGATGATCTAAAACGGTATAATTTGTAATTGCACTCTTACCTGTAGGCGTTATAGCCATCTTTTTACGGTCTTTGGGGTCTCTGCCTATATTCCCCTCTACTCTGCCACTATCTTCTTTAAAATTGCCACATGCAAGGGCCACATACTGCCTGTTGATACTGTGAACCTTAAGCTGTTCGGCTATCGCATTATGAGCAAAGTCATTTTTACAGGCTATAATCGCTCCTGTGGTATCTTTATCGATACGATGCACAATCCCGGGCCTCATAATACCATTGATGCCGGAAAGCGAATCCTTACAATGATACATTAATGCATTGACCAAGGTGCCTGAATAGTGGCCTGCTGCAGGGTGAACTACCATATCTTTTGGCTTATTGATGACAATAACATCATCGTCTTCATATAAAATATCCAGCGGAATATCCTCAGGCAAAATCTCAGGTACTAAAAGATCCGGGAAAGTAATCTCTACTCTATCCCCTTCATTGCCCTTAAAGCTGCCCTTGACTATTTTCCCATTAACGCAAACAAGACCGCTATCAATTAATTTTTTAATAGCGGTCCTGGACATATCCTCTAAAGCCTCAGACAAAAGCTTGTCTATACGAGTATCTTCATTTTCTTCATTAATTGTTATTACTGCTTTCTCCACCTTCAGAAGACTCCTCTGTCTGCTTTTTCTTAAAGCCTAAAAATGCAAAATCATTATCTCTGTACTTGGTAAGCATAAGTATTATTGTAAGAATGGCTGCACAAGTAATATATATATCTGCCACATTAAAAATAGCAAAATTTATAAGCTCAAAATAGAAAAAATCAGTAACATGACCAAATACGATACGATCTATGGAATTACCGATAGCACCAGCCATCATAAAAATATCTATCCAAAAAAGTGGTAAATATATCTTGTCTTTAGGCATTCTTATATATACCCAAAACAGCATAGCAAACAATAATACGGAAACAATAAGCAGAAAGCTTATGCGGCCTGAAAGCATCCCCCATACACTACCATCATTCTCAATATGCTCTAAACAAAACACTCCCGGGATTAGATCAAATCTGTTCTTATTCGCAGGTAAATATATACGAACAAGTACTTTAGTCACCTGGTCAAGACCTATCAATAATACAAATAATACCCACTGCAAAATAAAATTTACAGTCTTAATTTTCTTATTCACAATAAACTATTCCTTATCTATATCACTAATTTCAAAATCCGGATCCTGCTCTTCTGCCGGTGGTTCAGCATAATTCCTCTGAACATCAAAGGAAAAATTAGAAATGGAAGAATTGGAGCCGACCAGCTTAAAAACATCAGAATTTAACAGTTCTATCTGAGAAGCTGCAAGATTTCTGCAGTTAATCTTATAAGCCTCAAAAGTCTGTGTCATATTAATAATCTGCTTATTAATATTATCCAATTCACGTTTGGCATCAGATAAAATCATTTGGGCACGATTAGCTGCCTCATTTTCTATATTTCTGGCATTATCAATAGCAGCTTTCTTTGTATCTTCTGCAGTTTTCTCAGCCAATACCAAAGCCTTCTGCAAGGTTTTTTCGATATTCTTATAATAGCTTAACTCTTCATTCAGATTTTCAACCTGCTTTTCCAGTTCTGTACTGTCTCTGTAAAGCTCTTCATAGCTTTCAACAATATCCTGAATAAAGCTGTCTACGTCTTTTTTATCATATCCAAGTCCACCGGACTTAAAGATTTTATTCTGAATTTCCACAGGTGTAAGCATATCCAAACCTCCCCAATCAAATATATTTCATTATAGTAACAATCGTTCGACCTTTACGTGTAGTATTATCTATGGACTTAAGTGTAAATCTGCCAAAACCTCTGACAGATACTATATCTCCGGGATTCACTTCCTTGGAGTCCTTTTGAATCTCACGACCGTTAACAAAGACTTTTCTCTGTAATATAAGCTCCTGAGACACCCCACGAGCTACATTTATTGCTGCTGACACAATAGCGTCTATACGAAGCGAAGAAACACTGGGATGTATTTCCTCCATTTCCGGAGTATAATCAATATTAAAATCTGACTCTACGACGCTGACTCTGGTCCTTTTTACCTGCCCCAGATTCTCCTTTATAAAAGGAGCTATAGAGTCCAGACAAATAATATATGCCGTGGAATCATTAACATATATATCCCCCAGGTTCTCTCTTTTTATGCCAAGTCCCATAAGGCTGCCCAGAAAATCTCTATGATTCAGACTCTCAGTAAATTTACCGGATAAAGGCAATATTTTAAGGCAAGTAATAGGATAATCAGGAATCAAATATCCATCACTTCCATCAAAAATGCAAATTTTTCTCTCGGAAAAGTCAAAACCACCAAATAGAACCGGATTGGTAACTCCGGTTTCTTTTGGATGATTATATAAAAGGGTCTGTTCTGATAATCCCAAAAATTCAGAATATGTAATTATTCCTCTGTTATAAGCTCTTTTTTGCAAATCATTTATATGATTTACAAAAATCTGATCATCTTTGTCCATTAAAATCCATGCTGCTATTCCAGCTACCAAGCGTAGAAGCTGTTAATGAATTAATATACTCACCGGATATCTCTGCATCCTCCGGTGCAATAACAAAATTATTACCTGAAAGCTGAATAATCTGAGCGTCCAAAGCATAGACTGCTCCAAAAGAAAAATCCATAATACGATTGGCAATAGCAGGATTCGTACTATCAAATGTAAGGAAAATTACACGACCACTTTTTAATACATCGATAATTTCCTGACATTCTTCAAATCTTTTGGGACGCAAAATACATACATCTGCTGCAGTTACCTGAGATCTCATAGGCGGAGCCTGACGTAACTGCTGTGTCCTCTGAGCAGGCTGAGGCTGAGCCTGTGGCTGGCGTATAGGCTGCTGTGGCTGACGGGCAGTTCTTGGCTGAACCGGCTCTCTATACTCACGCCGAGGAGTCTCCTGAGCCCTTTCCCGATACTGCTGACTCCTGAAGGCACGCTTCTGTGCTACAGAATTTTCTTCCTCTTCAAAATCATCCTCCTCGTCATCGTCATATCTGGAAGATTCATAACGACGCATAGCAGGAGTTTCTTTTTTTGCCAGAGATTTTTTCTCTTCCTTTTGCTTCTGCTTTCTTTCTTTTAATTCAATCTCATCATCTTCAAATTCATCGTCATCATCCGTAACCTTCAATGAATCTAAAATCATTCTGCTGAACCTTTTCATAAAACACCTCACCCAAAATCAAGTTAAATCATGTAGTCCCTTTTTCCAAAAATACCGGTACCCACCCTTACATGAGTAGCTCCTTCTTCAATGGCAACCTCATAATCATTAGTCATTCCCATTGACAAAATATTCATACAAATATTATCCGCATTTTCCGAATTAATGTCAACCATTAATTGCTTCAATTGTCTAAATATAGGTCGATTTAGCTCGGGATCATCAACATATGGTGCCACAGTCATCAATCCTCTGATATTTAAGCCGGGAAGCTCCATAAGCTTTGGAATAAGAGTTTTTATACTATCTGATGAAAAACCGGATTTTGAATCCTCTTCCCCAACATTTACTTCCAAAAGAACATCTACACATGTGTTTTTCTTAGTAACAAAATCAGAAACTGCCTGCGCCGTCTCCAGACTATCAATAGAATGAATAAGTACCGTAGTATCATATACATACTTAATCTTATTGGATTGAAGCTGGCCTATCATATGAAAGTGAGCTTTTTCTTTATAATCAGTATCCTGCAACAGCTTATATTTATCCCGAATCTCCTGAGGGCGATTTTCTCCGAATTCCGTTATTCCGTAGGAGGCTGCTTCACAAAGATCCGTAAAAGGCTTTGTCTTACTTACCGCTATCAAAGTCACATCCGAAGGATTACGTCCGCTTCTTTCACAGGCTGCTTTAATTTTACTGTATACATCATCTATATTGTCAGTAATATAACTCATTAATAAATTACCGTGCCTTCCGTTACTTCATTTCCATTAACAGATATGTGGTCATATATCTCCAGTCCACTTATTGTTCCGGTCTTTATTATAATATAACCATCACTTTCATCTACTCGCTCTATACGCCTAAAAATGGCATAACCGTTATTTACATTATAGACGCCTTCCAATAGCATCTTAAAAGCACTCAGACTGGATTTATTATCATTTTCCTTGTCAAAAATATACTTCTTATCATCTATCTGACAGGCATCCACATATCGGAATCCATCCATACTACAGAAAACATCCACTTTAGTAGCATCATTTTGGACAATACCTGTTTCCTGATTATAGTTTTCCACTTTAAGAATCCAATCCCCATCCTTATCCTTGGAAAAATAGCTTTCAGGTATTCTGTAATACTCTCTGTAACACACACTGCTGGCAGGTATTTTGAGACCTTCCACATCGTCTATATCAAAAACAATATCCAAAAATCTGTAATCTGAGTATCGCATAACGTATTTATCCATATCAATAAAACAATAATACTCAGCATTCTTTATCTCCGGGGAAATCTCAACAGTCAGCCTGTCTTCCCCATTTATTATGATATCCGCCTTTTTAAGATTGCGAAGGCGAATGTACATTTCTTCATCAATAAGTATAGCTATAGTCCAATACTGGGATGTGACCATCTTGTAAGCTGGTGAGTCTATAGTGGTCATTTCCGAAGTATATACATACTTGCATTCATATGGCTTGGAAAATATGGACGCATCAAGCTCTTCAAGTTTTATTTGGCTGTAATCATCCACATAATAAGATACAAAGCCTGCCTGCTTGGCTTTAACAACTTTAAAGCCACTAATGGTCCCATTATCTTTTATAATCTGATTAAGATTTTCCAGTACCTCTTTATCCAGCTGCCTGGAATAAACAGTGGAAATCTTGTCTTGCAGCCTTTTATAGTCCTCTTGCGTATCACAATCTCTGTAAAGAGTGGCTATAGTCTTTTTTAATTGGCCCAGTGCTTCATCTGAAAGACGTATCTCGGCATTTTCATCTTGGAGATAGCTGTAAATATCCTTATTGGAACCAATAGAATAAACAGCACCTCCTAAGTCGGAGGCCAAGCGGTC
>JAZUFN010000133.1:0-8242 GCA_045640725.1 Lachnospiraceae bacterium | reverse complement strand
TCTTTGGTGACAGTATATCGGTTAATTCTGTGACAGGCAATTAGATTATATTTAAGTCATGCTGAGAGAGGCGTAACACTAATTGTTCCTAATGAAATTGATGCGTCATAATTTTTTCCACGTATTACTCCATAGAATTTTTGAGCATCTATTTCACCGTCACTGCTTACAAGCCAGCTTAAGGTCATCTCTGTGGGGCCTTTATCAAGCTCTTTTGATAACTCAGCCAGCGCTTTTTCCTGATTGTCGCAGATTATTATGCCCGGATATTCTTCCTTAAGACTATCGGCATAACTTACAAGGTCGGTAAACTGATAAATGAAATATCCATTTTGTGCGTTGCCGTAGGTAGTTCCGCTGCTGCTGTATCTGCTGTAGTAATTAGCTATCTCATCCTTCATAGATGTAATATCCGGCCATCCGCTACTACCGTTTCTAGGCCAGCATAATGCAGTAGGTGTCTGCCCCTTACTCAGCTGTTCCGATAATTTTTCACATGCTTTTTCATATGAACTGCATATTTCTATGCCCTGATATCTTTCCTTTAAGACTATATCCCTGTACATATTGTAATACTTGAAGGAAGAACAAGTATATCTTTCTCCCAGGGATAAAATCATATCTTTATGATTTACCGAAAGAATATCCTTGGGCACCAGGAAATATGAATAGGTAATGTTTTCACTTTCCTCTACCTTACCGTTATTTACCGATACCGGATCATCCCATGTAACATCTATATAGTACCATTCGCCATCAAGCTGCACCGCATTCCATGCATGGTTGCTGTTACCGGTAAATCTTTGACCTTCCTGAATGGACTCACCTATAATTAAATCACACTTTATGCCTATTGCCTGCATTATCCTTTGGAAGGCAGTCGCATAGCCGTCACATACACATTTATGCAAAATCAGGCAGCCTTCTGCTCTATGGGAGATATCCGGCACAGTATTACTATTATAATTAATGATGTCATATACGGTATACTCTACCAAATAGTCATGAACGGCTCTTACCTTTTCATGATCAGCCATTTCCGGCTTAACTATATTTTGGGCAATTATATCAACTGCTTTGTCAATATTTTCGCTGCTGGCTGTCAGCTTGCCGCACTCTTCCGCCACCTGTTTGGCTGTCAAGCCTGTGGGGCCTTTGGTAGGTACCGGTGTGCTTGTAGGCGCCTTGGTAGGGGCCTTGGTAGGAGCCTTGGTAGGTACCGGTGTGCTTGTTGGTGCCTTGGTAGGTACCGGTGTGCTTGTCGGCGCCTTGGTAGGTACCGGTGTATTGGTAGGTGCCGGTGTACTTGTCGGCGCCTTGGTAGGTACCTGTGTATTGGTCGGTGTATTTGTGAGTGCCTTGGTGGGCTCTGCTGCAGGTGTATCTGTTGGAGCCTTGGTAGGCTCTGCTACAGGTGCAGCAGTGGGTACCTTGGTGGGCTCTGCTACAGGCGTATCTGTGGGTGCCTTGGTGGGCTCTGCTACAGGTGCATCAGTAGGTGCCTTGGTGGGCTCTGCTGCAGGTGTATCTGTCGGATTCGCTGCTACTTCCTGAGTCGGTATAGTGTCTGTAGGCACAGCTGTAGGATTCACCGGTGCCGCACCACATCCATTTATACAACCCAAAGAAAGGGATATCATTAATAGTAATACTATTGCCTTTTTTTTCATGTCTCTCCATCTCCATTATAATTAGCAAGTACCTATTAATTATATCCCATAATACTTAATTTACCGTAATCATACTATTATTCTTTTATGAACTCTATTGTTACTATTCACAGCTAATCTGTATATTAATCATGCCTAAACCTGCTTAAGAACTGATTAGTATTCGGATTTAACCGTAAAGTTTGGACAGACTGTAAATAGTAACTCCCTATCGGTAATTATCAGTTCCAAAAAATACTCTGTCAAAAAATCTCCTGGTAAAATCACCACCGAAACTCTTTTTAAAGAAATCAGTGGAAACTCCTCCCTCGTCAATAAGTCTGTCGCTATACTTTTTAACAAGTTCTATCTTCCTTTTGGCAGCTTCTTCCTCCATATGATTCATTGAATCCATCTGATTCATATACACTTTCACTGTGTCCAGCAAAAGAGCCTGCAGTTCAGCATCATCCCGGGTATTGCCCATTTTATAGGCGACAGCAGTCAGAAGATGCTTGTACCAGGCTTCGGAAACTGTAGTGTCCTGAAGATTGCTGTGCTTCCCGAAGGCCTCTTTATACTTTTCCAGCCATTTTAAATACTCAGGACTTTTCTCTTCCACCAGATCATAGATTTCCAGATAAGCCTTTCTTTTGCCCATAATATACATATAGTCCAAGGACATCAAAGGCAAATCTTTTCCGGCAGGAGTGAATACGATGGAAGACATCTGCATAATTCCCATATTCATAGTCATTACCGAGAGATTTACAGCCCTCTCCAGATCAAACTGCCTGACTGCAAATTTCATGATGCCTTTTGCCTTCATTTCGGCAAATTCCCCTGCATTTACCTCTGTCATCTGATGCTTTTCCCCTACCAAGGCCAGAGCAGCCTCAATGGTAGAATTCATTACCTTTACATTTTTTCCCATACTTATTCCCCTTTTTATTATTTTTTACTACTCCAAAGTACCTCCCCGGAACTGGAGCGAATATAGATTCTTATACATGCCGCCTTCTATTGTCATGAGTTCTTCGTGATTGCCTCGCTCGATAATCTCCCCATCTACCACTACTGCGATTTCATCAGCATTTTTTACAGTAGAAAGCCTATGCGCCACCACCAGAGTGGTACGATTTTTGCAAAGTTCGTCCAAAGCCTTCTGTATCTGGAGCTCAGTAACATTATCCAGCGCAGATGTAGCTTCATCAAGTATCAAAATTGCCGGGTTCTTTAAAAATACTCTTGCTATGGA
This sequence comes from Lachnospiraceae bacterium, assembly GCA_045640725.1. GTDB lineage: Bacteria > Bacillota > Clostridia > Lachnospirales > Lachnospiraceae > RGIG3528. Next base: position 5,335 of record JAZUFN010000133.1, on the reverse strand, counting down.
AACTCGCTGTTTCTGGCCTCCGGAAAGCTTTACGCCTCTTTCGCCGATTTGAGTATCATAGCCATTGGGCAGCCCCATTACGTATTCATGCAGATTGGCCTTTTTACCGGCTTCCATTATCTCTTCCATGGTAGCATCAGGCTTGCCGTAACGGATGTTATCAGCAATGGAGCCTGAGAAAAGGAAAACATCCTGCTGCACGATACCTATATTTTTACGAAGTGAGTCCATGGTAACATCATTGATATTTTTCCCATCTATGAAAATATTACCACCATCTTCCTCAAGACGATAAAATCTGGGGAGCAGGTGACAGATGGTTGTCTTGCCACCGCCTGAGGATCCTACCAAAGCCAGTTTCTTGCCTGGTGCCACCGTAAAGCTTACATTTTTAAGGACCTCCTCTGCTTTATCCTCATTTTTGTAGGAAAAAACTACATTGCTAAATTCAATCAGACCCTTTACTTCACCCAGCCGGGTAGCATTTTCAGACTCTGCTTCAACCGGTGTATCCATAATTTCAATAAAACGCTCAAAACCTGATACTCCGTTCTGGTACTGCTCTACAAAGCCAATCAGAGTATTAACCGGAGAAATAAAAAGGTTAATGGAAACAATAAAGGTAGAATAATCACCAAAATTAATTTTTCCGGCATAAAGGAAAAGACCACCGGCAATGAGAATAATAACATTAAAAACATCTGTTACAAAGCTGGTGCTGGAAAAGAACTTGCCCATGGCATTGTACATTTTCCTACAGGCTTCCACGAACTGAAGGTTACCCTCTTCGAATTTCTCCATTTCCTTATCTGCATTTGTGTAGGCTTTGGTTACTCGAATACCTGAAATACTGCTTTCAAGAGCGCCGTTTATTACTGCGTTGCTGACACGACGTTCCTTCTGAGCCTCTCTCATCTTCTTTCTGTAGTATATGCTGGTAACCACCAGAATAGGAACACAGCTGAATATAATAAGTGTTAAAAATGGATTGATGGTACAAAGATAAGTAAATGAAAGAACAATCATTATGGTGCAGGTAAGCAGATTCTCCGGACCATGGTGAGCCAGCTCTGCCACCTCGAAAAGATCATTGGTCATACGTGACATTATTTTTCCGGTCTCATGGTCGTCATAAAAGGAAAAAGGAAGCTTTTCCAAGTGGTCAAACATGTCACGACGCATCTGGGCCTGCATGTAGGTACCTATCATGTGCCCGTAATACTGTACAAAAAATCTGAGAAGCATTCTGGCAATGTAAAGTCCAAGTACCACGATACCTGCTATTACTATGCTGCTGTATATCTTGTTGGGGATATAATCGTTTAGCATATTTCGGGTAACAATAGGGTATACCATGCCAATAAGCGAGATCAAAACAGATGCCAGCATGTCCAGTATAAACAGCTTTCTATGCGGTTTGTAGTAAGCAATAAATCTTTTTAACATTTCAAGTCCTCATTTCCACCTAAAATTTTACTTTTCCAGAAATTTTATTAATCTGTCCAAATATATTTTCCCTGCTTTTCTTCCCATTTCATATACAGCCCTGTAGTCTGCCTCTGTGGACCTGCCCGGGAATAACTTTATTTTCTTTTGTGGTCGGATTACTATTATTTCTCCTGATTTTTCTTTTTCAAAAATGTACTCCAGCTCTTTATTGTACATATCAGGTCTGTCCTGCATAGCCTGAATCAGTGCAGGAAATCGTCTTTCTGCAATCTTTATATATGGCAGCATCTTATTTTTCTTTTTAACATAGCCAAAGGGCTGAGTAAGTATAACAACATTGCGGTCATAGCCCTGGGACTCCATATATCTAAGTGGTATGGAATCTGCAGTACCACCATCTGACAGCTTTCTGCCGTCAATAACTACCGGTGTGGACATGCCCGGAATGGATGCGGATGCTCGTATATACTCCATTGCTTCATGGTCCAGTCTGGGGATTTCTTTATATACCGCATTTCCCTTTTCCATATCAGTAGCCACCACATAGAATTTCATAGGATTCTTTTCATAAGTATCGAAATCTATGGGATCAAGCACATAAGGTATCTCCCTGTAACAAAAATCCACTCCGAAAAAATTGCCTGTTTTTCGTAAGGATTTGAAGCTGGCATATCTGTCATCGTTTCGGTATTTAATATTATATCTGAGAGCACGTCCTATTTGTCTTGATTTATAATTGCATCCAAAGGCAGCACCGGCACTGACTCCGATAACACCGTCAAATTCAATATTGTTTTCCATCAAAACATCCAGGACACCAACGGTAAAAATACCTCTCATGGCTCCGCCCTCAAGGACAAGACCTGTCTTCATTTTTCGCCTCTTGTAAAATTAAATTTAGATTATATTAATTCGCTTCTGCATGTAAAATAAAGGATTTGGTAGCTCTCAGCCAACTTTTGCAAGAAGTCTTTTGCTATAGCCATCTTGGAATCATCCAGATTAACAAAAGGATCATCTAAGACCACGAAAGGCTTTTCTCCCTCATACATATTGTCCAATAAAGCCACGCGCATCGCTACGCTGACCAGGTCTCTCGTACCTACCGAGAAAAATCGCAGGTCTCTTCTGTCCCCTGCCTCCTCTATGGTTACATCGGCATGGGTATCCACATATACTTTATCCGGATCATTGCCTGAGGTAAGATAGCCCATCTCCTTCAGATGATCTCTGAATCTGTCAGACAGAGGAGCCAGCAAACTGGCATTCAACTCATCATGTGCCTGTTGCAAAAAAGCAAGAGTTTTTCCGTAAGTACTGTATTTATGTCGAAGTTCTTCCAGTCTTTCCTCCTTTTCCAGCAGGAGATCCGCCCTGGCATTCATATCCTCCAGCTGTTCCAGCATGTCGTCTCTTCTTTTTTCCTCCGCCTTTATCAGCCGATTATTTTCTTCCATGTTATTTTCAATACGCTGAATCTTTTCTCTTATTTCCGAAAGGGTATACTTAGAGGGCTCTTCCGTCTGCTGATAGTCGTCGTAGCTTGGATTTTCCTCTTCATAACTCTTTAATCTGTTCTCCGCTCTGACAAACTCTGCCTGAGCATTTTCGATTTCTTTTTTGCAGATGGAAAGATTTTGGAGATCGGTAGCAAAATCACCGGTAAGAAAAGCACCTGTGGTCTCCAAAAATTCACGGAGCTTCCGCTCAGTCTCCTGTTTTTCATGAAGTATTCCACTCTTTTCGGCATAAGTAACCTTGTCTGAGAGACGAACATAATCTGCCTTGTCCTGCTCCGCAGTCTTTAAAGCCGCACTGTAATTATCCGCGTCACAATTCAGATTGTACTTTGCGAAAAAGCCCCGAAGCTCCTGTTCTACGCTATCAAGTCTTGCCTTGGTCTCCTGAAGCTCTGCTTCTTTTCTGTCTCTATTATCGGCAGACGGCATTTTAGAGGCCCTTTTATAGCTCGTTTCAATCACTATAAAAAACACGGTCAGACAAATTACTCCAATCCCCAGAACGCCTAATGTCAGATAGGGAAAAAGATTACTGTTTATATTGCTTCGATTAAGGAAAAGCGCCCCTTCTACAATCGCATAAAGCAGAAAAATCAAAGCGCCATACACTCGCCTCAGGTGGATACGCTTAAGACGTGCCCCCATAGCATGCATTTCTCTGGTATATTTTTCCTGCTCCAGTTTAAGATCTGCCTCCAATATATCAATCTTCTGATTTACCGCCGACAGTTCTGTAATATTCTTTTCTGCCAAAAGCAGCTCTCTGTCCTCCGGAATACCTTGTGCAAAGATCGTATCTAACGCTTCCACCCTTTTGGCTTCTGCTTCCGTAACTCTTTTTTCAGCCAGCTGAAGCTCCATATTATTCAGGTGCCTAAGATTCTTCTTAGCCTCAGCTATATCCTCTTCTTCGGGAATCTTTCCCGGCAGTGTAGCCCTAAGTCGATTGAACTGTTCCTCACGATTTTCCTTTTCCTTTAATAAGTCTGCCTTTTTCTGACGAACAGCCTTACGGCTTTCCAGACCGATCAGCTTCACCTCCTTCTCCTTAAGCTCTTTACATTCCTTGGAAAATGCCTGGCCGGAATTCTGTTTGTCGTTAATGCGGGTAGTAAGTTCTTCTATGGCTTTTTCAAGCTCATCCTTTTCTCTAATAGACACACGAATATCAGTAATTTCCTTATTCAGGGCATGAATACTCCCGGTAACCCTGGTAGGTGACATATTATTAAGACTCTTGGTCAAAAAATCTCTCACCTTTTCAAAATTATTCACATCTTCAGTATCTTCGCATAGATTGGAAAGCTTGGCAGAAATAGAGTCAGTCCCTCCTGTCTGCAGATCCTGCTGTTCCATAAATGCTGTTCTTTTAAAGGAAGCCTGATCTATCTGAAACAATTCTTCCCCTAAATTCTCGGAAAAATCTGTGCTCTCCAGATTGTTGGCTGTATCGATAAGCCTGAAGGTATCTTCTTTTGTCTTATTACCAAAGTTTCTATAAGCAATATAAGTTTTATCTGCTACGGAAAATGTAAGACTGCCACCATAGCCCCTACCGGTCCACGGAAGGTATTTCTTTCTTTCATTTTCCAAATCATTTCTCTTGCCTTCCCCCTCAAAGCCATATAACATAACTCTCAAAAAGGCTGCCAGTGTGCTTTTCCCCCACCCGTTGTCATGAAGAAAAGAGTTGAGCTCGGCGGTAAAATCATAGTCGGCATCCACCAGCTTTCCAAAACCGTCTATGTGACATTTTATAAGTCTCATACTTCCTCCTTTCTGCCAGCCAAAAGTAATATGCCTGTGCGAATAATATCTGCTTTTTCATCCTCAGAAAGAGAGGTATCCTTTTCCACTTGGCGTACAAATTCCCCCTTAAGGGACCTGTCATTTCTAAAGCTGTTGTAGTCGATTACTCTGCGTGTGAGATCTGTGGTTTTAAGAAAATAAAAATCCGCTTCCAGCTGTCTGGTAATCAATGTCTTATCAATCTCCGCATCCAAATCCAAATCACCTGTAAGGATGATTTTAACCAGGTCTTCGGTACTTATTAAACCCTGATTCAATTTTTCGTTCAATGCATTTCTGGCAAGCGTTAAGGCTTCATGGCTGGAAGAAAGTCCGGAAACATCCACCCTGACTTCCATAGCCTTTCTCAGAGACTTGGATACAAACTCTACTTCCACTTCTCCTGACTTTGTGTCCATGGAAATAACATTAAAGCCTCTCTCTCCACATTCATCAAAGCCTCTTCCCTCCAAACATCCGCAGTAGCTATACACTCCACGACTGTCCAGACGGGCGATTTTGGGGGCGTGTACATGACCTAAGGCCAGATAGTCTATTAAGTCGGAGGCCAAGCGGTC
>JAZUFN010000132.1:0-9404 GCA_045640725.1 Lachnospiraceae bacterium | reverse complement strand
CATTTTACAGAGCAGTTGCTTAAAAAACTGGAAGATAAAGGAGTAATTATTGCTCACGTTACTCTTCATGTAGGATTGGGCACTTTCAGGCCTGTAAAGGAAGAGAATCTTCTGAATCATCAAATGCATACTGAGAGCTATCAGGTATTGCCTGAAGAAGCAAAGAAAATAAACGACGCTGTGGCTGCGGGGGGCAGACTCATTTGCGTTGGTACTACCAGCTGTAGGACGATTGAGTCTGTGGCTGATGAAAAGGGTATTATTCATGCCGGCAGCGGAGATACTCAAATATTTATATACCCGGGATACAAATTTAAGGCATTAAATTGCCTTATTACCAATTTCCACCTGCCTGAATCTACCCTTATTATGCTGGTTTCTGCTTTAGCGGGCCGGGAAAACGTGCTTGCGGCTTACCAGGAAGCCGTGAAGGAAAAGTATAGATTTTTCTCCTTCGGAGATGCTATGTTCCTTACAGATGACGATATTTAAGGGTTAGGTTTTTATGAACAATAGTTATGATGCAATTGTTATAGGATCAGGACTTGCCGGACTTTCCGCGGCCCTGAACCTGCTTAATAGAAATAAAAAGGTGCTTATTTTAGAGCGCCATAATGTGCCGGGAGGATGCTCCAGCAGCTTTGTGAGAGGCAGATTCGAATTTGAGGTGTCTCTTCATGAGCTTTGTGGCATAGGTACTGTTGACAATCCCGGAGGTGTTGGGAGGATTCTTAACAGCTACGGTGTGGATGTAGACTGGGTCAATGTCCCCGAATGCTATCGTGTTATATCCCATTATTCCGATGGGGGCAAATGTGACCAGGTTTTCCCAGCAGGGAGGGAAGCTTTTTCCCAGGCTGTAGCTCATGAAACGCCTGAGGGGGCCAATGATATGGCTGAATTCTGGCGTATTGTGGATATTTGCAGTGAGGGACTGCATTTTGTGCAGCAGCCCGGAGCAGATACGAGGGAGCTGATAAAAAAGTACCCCGAATTCCTGATTTATGGTTCCATGAGTACTATAGATGCTTTCAAAAAAATGAAATTGTCTCCAAGAACCATTGATATTTTATCTGTTTATTGGTCGTATCTGGGAGTGCCTCTGGACAGAATGAATTTTATACTTTATGGACAGATGCTTAATGCTTATATTACAGAGGGTGCTGTTATACCACGCAATACATCTCATGAGCTTTCTTTGAAAATGGAAAAGAGAGTCAGGGAGCTGGGAGGACAGATACTTTATGGCAAGGAAGTAACAGAGATTTTCTTTGAAAATGATAAAATCGCCGGGGTAAAATGCCGGGATGAGGTCTACAGGGCTGAGAATGTGGTAGCTAACATTAATCCCCATACTCTTTATGGACAGCTTATGCCTGAGAAATATGTGACAAAGCGTCAGAAAAAGCTTTGCAATATGAGAGAAAACAGCTTTGGCGGATATCTTTTCCAAATATATTTAGGGCTTAATAAAACAGCTGAAGAGCTTGGAATTAAGGATTATTCCATTATGATGCCTGAGGTTATGGATTCTGTGAAGGAGTATGCGAACACCAGAAGGCTGAAAGCAGATAACTATCAGATTTCCGTTTGCCCCAATGTAGTGAATTCATCTGCTTCACCGGATGGGACGTCCATTCTCATTATTACAGGTATGTGCTCGGATAAAATATTCGAGATGAAGGGAAGAGATTATTATAAACTGAAGCAGCAGCTGGCGTATGACAAGATTGCCAAATTCCAGAGGCTTACAGGTATTGACATTATGGATAGTATAGAAGAAATCGAAGTGGCTACTCCGGTAACTATGGCCAGATTTCTCAATACCCCTAATGGGGCATGCTACGGCTACGAGACAACAGGAGTGGATTCCATGATGGCCAGATACATGAATATACTGGAGGATTTGGATATTCCCGGATTATATCCTGTATCAGGGGCTTCAGTCAGAGGTGATGGTTTTTCATCTGTTATTGCAGCAGGTAACCAATTTGCTTCTTTTATTAAATAATACTAATAAGAATTACAGGGATTTTTTATGCCGAATATTATAGATTTGTTCCATATGCTGTCTTTTAAAAATATGGGCAAGACCAGAAACAGACACATTTTTTTCAGTTCTTCCGGAAAAATAAAAAAAGATTTTAAGATTAATGATATGGCAGAGAGCCTTCACCCGTCAGACATCGAAGTAGTGGTGAAGCATGTGCTGCCTTCCGGAAAAGACAGTTTTATTATTGCATTTGAACCGGTGGGGGCATCTGCTTTTCCGTATTTTAAGGCCGGTCAGTATATTACGGTGGATTTTCCTACCAAGGACGGAGTTATTACCAGACCTTACAGTATTTGCTCATCTCCCAGAGATGCTTTAAGCGGAATACTTAAGATTATGATTAAAAAGATGCCGGGGGGCATAGCATCCAATCTGGCAGCAGATATTATGGAGCCGGACCGGAAGTTTACCATTCATGGGCCTTTTGGTGATTTTACCCATGATGCTTGCCGTGACAGGTATGATGTGATTGCCCTGGCAGGAGGCTCAGGCATTACACCGTTTATGTCTATGGCAAGTGCCATAGCAGAAGGAGACGAGGATTTTCATCTTACGATTATCTATGGAGCCAGAGACAGAGACAGCATTTGTCTTTACGAAGAGATAAAGAGGCTGGCAGATACCGAAGACAGAGTAAAGCTGGTGCCTATTCTGTCAGAGGAGGAGCGCAAAGGATTTGAAAGCGGTTTTATAACAGCTGAAATAATTGATAGGCATATACCCAGAGATATCGATGGAGAAAGAATACCTGTTTCGGTGTATGTATGTGGTCCGCAGGCTATGTATACAGCCATGGAGCCTATCCTTAAAGATATGGGCTTTAAAAAGAAGGACGTAAGATTCGAGTGCGCTCCGGGGAATGCACCTGAGCGTGAAGATGGAGAAGTGGCCATTGCAGTAAAGCGTAACGGAGAGCAGTTTACCATTTACGGAAAGAAGAATGAGACCATTATAATGGCTTTGGACAGGGCAGCTGTTCATTCACCCAGCAGATGTCGTTCCGGCAGCTGCGGATATTGCAGAGGGAGAGTTATAAGCGGAAAAGTTACTACTCCTCCGGAGCCGGATAATGAGGAAAGACTGAATCATAATGGCTTTGACCATAGACGACGTTGTGATAAGGAAATGGGAATTGTGCATTTATGTGTTACTTATCCGGATACAGATATTGAGATAGAAATTATAGGATAAAATATGAAGGTATCAGAATTAATCAACAGCGACAAGATTTCTCTTTCATTTGAAGTCTTTCCACCTAAAACAGCTGATAAATACGAATCCATTAAAGCAGCCACCGATGCTGTAGGCGCACTTAAGCCATCCTTTATGAGCGTTACCTATGGCGCAGGTGGTGGTACTTCTGAATTTACGGTAAATATCGCTCATGGCTTACAGGAAAAATATGATATTCCGGTACTTGCTCATTTGTCCTGTATATCCTCCAGTCATGAAAGCGTGGAGAAGCAGCTTACAGCCATAAAGGCTGCCGGGCTTAAGAATATTCTTGCGCTTCGTGGGGATATTATTCCGGGGACGGATAATACAGACAGAGCATATAGGTATGCCAGTGAGCTGGTTAGGGAAATCAAGGAGTTTGACCCTGATTTTTGTGTAGGTGGAGCTTGTTACCCGGAGTGTCATCCTGAGTCTATGAGTCAGAGGGAAGATATCCTTAATCTTAAGAAAAAAGTGGATGCGGGTTGTGAGTTTTTAACCACTCAAATGTTTTTTGACAATAATGCTTATTGGAATTTTCTGTATAAAATCAGAGAAGCAGGTATTTCCGTGCCGGTAGTGGCAGGCATTATGCCTATTACCAGTATTCGTCAGGTTGATAGGGTTCTTAAAATGTCCGGAGCTCAGGTGCCGCTAAAGTTCAAATATATGGTGGATAAATATGGAGCTAAGCCGGAAGCTATGCGTCAGGCAGGTATTATTTATGCTACAGAGCAGATTGTTGACCTGATTGCCAACGGAGTTACTTCAGTGCATCTTTATACCATGAATAATGCAGGGGTAGCACAAGAGATAAAGAGAAATCTTAGTGGAATTTTGGAAGTGAACGAATGATTCGTGTAGAGCGAATAAAAATTGAAGAATTGCGTGTGCCGGAAGTCTATAGATATATGGGCTTCTGGAAAGGGGAACCGGAAGAAAATGTTGTAGCCATGGTGGAAAACTGTCTTCCGGATTTTCTTAATGTTGTGGCAGGAAAGGTTTGTTTTACCGAGGAAAGTCTTAGTATTTCCCATGATGGACGGGGAAAGGCCAGAGTTCAGATGGGAAGTCTGGTGACTTTTTCCGACAATCTGGCAGATCATTTAGAGGGATGCAGCAGATGTATCCTTCTGGCAGCCACAGCAGGACCTCAGGCAGATATGTTGAGAAATAAGGCCTTGATTCAGGGTGGAGCCATCAGGCAGCTGGCTATGGATGCTTTGGGGACAGAGGCAGTAGAGTGGGTAGCTGATAAATTCACCCAAAACATTGAAAAAATCTACAGTGGCTTCAGGCTGACAAGCAGATTTTCACCGGGGTACGGAGACTTGCCATTGGAAATGCAGAAGGATTTGGTTCAATACCTGGATACAAAAAGAAAAATAGGAGTAGGTCTAAGTGAGTCACTTTTGCTCACTCCTTCAAAATCAATAACAGCAATAATTGGTATAAAGAGAAAAAGCTTATGAATATCATCGACAGAATACATAACGGAATATTTATTTTGGACGGCGGCACAGGCTCTATTTTACAGGAAAGAGGTCTGCAGCCGGGAGAACTGCCGGAGACTTGGAATATTACTCATCCGGAAGAAATTGAGCGACTGGCAAGAGAGTACTATGAGGCCGGCTCCAATGCAGTATGTACCAATACCTTTGGCGCCAATTCATTAAAGTATGATGGTAAGGATGGACGCTATACGGTGACGGAAGTTGTGACTGCTGCCGTAAGACTGGCCAGATCTGCCAGAGATAGGGCGCAGGGACCTTTTTTACAGAAGGATCGTTATGTAGGCCTGGATATAGGTCCATTGGGCAAGCTGTTAAAACCCCTGGGAGATTTGGAGTTTGAAGACGCGGTATCTCTGTTTAAGGAGACAATAGAGGCGGGATATCAGGCAGGTGCAGACTATATTGCTATCGAGACTATGAATGACGCTTATGAGACTAAGGCAGCGGTTATAGCAGCTAAAGAGGTCTGCAATCTTCCTATTTTTGTCACCACTGTTTTTGACGAGGGAATGAGACTTATGACCGGTGCTACACCGGAGGTGATTTCCACATTACTTTCAGGACTTAGTGTTTTTGCCTTTGGTGCGAACTGCTCTTTAGGGCCTGAGGAAATGCTGCCTATTGTAGATAGATTTTATAATTGCTCTTCCAGACCTATAATATTTAAACCCAATGCCGGTATGCCCAGGGAATGCGATGGGAAGACAGTATACGATACGGATGCAAATACATTTGCCGAGCTGGGAAAAGAAGCGGTAAAGAGAGGCGCCAGGATCCTGGGAGGCTGTTGCGGTACGACTCCGGAGCATATCAGAAAGCTTTTTGTGGCCATAAAGGATATGAAGCCTCTGGCAATAAAAGCAGAGAATGGAAAAGCAGGCAGAATATGTTCTTTTTCCCGGCATGTGGAGTTTGGCGATTTTCCTGTGCTTATCGGAGAGAGGATTAATCCTACAGGTAAAAAGAAGCTTAAGGAAGCGCTTAGAAGCCGTGATTTGTCATATATCCTGGGAGAGGCTATTAAGGAAGAAGAGGCCGGCTGCCATGTGCTGGATGTGAATGTCGGCCTCCCGGAAATAGACGAGCCGGAGATGCTGACAACAGTGGTACAGGAGCTGCAGGCAGTAACAGCGTTGCCCTTGCAGCTGGACACATCTGATCCGGCAGCTATGGAAAAAGCCATGCGAATATATAACGGTATTCCTATGGTCAATTCAGTAAATGGTAAAGAAGAGGTTATGAAGGCCATTTTTCCGCTGGTAAAAAAATACGGTGGTTTTGTGGTATGTCTTACACTGGATGAAAATGGTATTCCTGATACTGCCGAAGCCAGAGTAAAGATCGCTGAAAAGATTGTGGAGAGAGCATTTAGTTACGGTATCGATAGATCCAGCTTGATTTTCGATCCTTTGGCGATGGCAGTGTCGTCGGATTATAATGCAGCCAGAGTTACCCTTGATGCCATAAAGATGATTTCTGAGAGGCTTAAGTGCTACACATCACTAGGTGTATCCAATGTTTCTTTTGGTCTCCCCAGTCGTGAGGTAATTACTTCCATATTTTTTACCATGGCTATGGAATCGGGGCTTTCAGCAGCCATTATGAATCCTTTCGCCGGGGATATGATGAAAGCCTGGTATTCATTTATGGCCCTTTCCGGAAAAGACCAGGGGTGTATGAAGTACATCGAGGCAGCGGATCATTTTGCCACTGTTACAGAGAGTGCAAAGGCGCCATCAGGCGGTATCGACACTGCGGGGATGGAACCCCTTAAATATGCAATCGTTAAGGGAATGAGTGAGCAGGCAGCGGCCACAGCGGCAGAGCTGTTACAGACGCATGATGGGCTCAGCCTGATAAATGACATGATTATTCCTGCTCTCAATGAGGTAGGTAAAGGATTTGAAGAGAAAAAAGTGTATCTGCCACAGCTTCTTATGAGCGCTGAGGCGGCAAAGTGCGCATTTGCAGAGGTCTCCAAGACTATGCCCGAAAAAGAGGACAAGGGACCAAAGGTAGTTATGGCCACAGTAAAGGGGGACATTCACGATATAGGAAAAAATATTGTGGTGGTACTGCTTAAAAATTACGGTTTCGATGTATACGATTTGGGTAAAGATGTAGAGCCTGAAAAAGTAGTGGCGGCATGCAAGCGTACCGGAGCCAAGCTGGTGGGCTTGTCAGCATTAATGACTACCACTGTGCCTTCCATGCAGCAAACCATTGAAAGCCTGCATGAATATGACAGAAGTATAAAAGTAGTAGTGGGTGGTGCCGTTCTTACTCAGGAATATGCAGATATGATTGGTGCAGATTTCTACGCAGCCAATGCCATGGAAACAGTAAGGATTGCTACGGAGTTGCTTAAATAAAGGATTGTGTATGAATGACTTTTTACCGGTTTCGAAAGCAGATATGAAAAAAAGAGGATGGGAGCAATGCGATTTTGTTTTTATTACAGGAGACGCATATGTGGACCATTCATCTTTTGCCCATGCCATTATATCAAGGATATTGGAGGCTCATGGCTACAAAGTAGGCATCATTCCCCAGCCTGACTGGAAGGATGACAGCAGTATCACTGTTTTAGGCGAGCCCAGACTGGGGTTTCTTATATCAGGTGGCAATATGGATTCCATGGTGGACCATTACTCAGTCAATAAGAAACGTAGAAAGTATGACTATTATACTCCAAAGGGAGAAATGGGAAAGCGCCCTGACAGAGCCTGCGTTGTATATGGTAATCTCATACGGCGTACCTATAAAAAGACACCTATTATTATTGGTGGAATAGAAGCCTCTCTTCGACGCTTGGGCCACTATGATTATTGGTCTGATACAGTAAAAAGGTCTATTCTACTGGACTCAGGCGCTGACCTTATCAGCTATGGTATGGGAGAACATTCCATAGTAGAGATAGCAGATGCATTGAATTCCGGCCTTGATATAAAAGATATAACTTTTATAAGAGGTACCGTCTACAAGGCCAGAAATACTGAGAATCTTGTGGACTATATTGAGCTTCCCACTTTTCAGGAAATATGTGAAGATAAAAAAGTTTTTGCTGAAAGCTTTGGAAAACAATATGTAAATACCGACCCGTATTCAGCAAAGACATTGGTGGAAAAATATAAAGACTATGAATACGTGATACAGAATCCTCCGGCTCTGCCACTTACTACCCAGGAGCTGGATGATGTTTATGATCTGCCATATATGCGTGACTGCCATCCTATGTACAAAAAGGATGGGGGAATTCCTGCCCTGGCTGAGATTAAATTCTCTCTTACTTCCAATAGGGGATGCTTTGGAGGCTGTAGCTTCTGTGCGCTTACTTTTCATCAGGGACGTATTGTACAGAGCAGAAGCCACGAAAGTATTATCAGAGAAGCTGAGATTTTTACCGGGGAGAAAGATTTTAAAGGTAATATCAATGATGTAGGAGGTCCCACAGCCCAGTTCAGGAAGCCGGCTTGCAAAAAACAGTGTACCAAGGGAGCCTGCGTCAATAAACAATGCTTGTGGCCGGAGCCTTGTAAAAATATGGAGGTGGATCACTCGGATTATCTGGCTTTGCTAAGAAAGCTCAGAGCTATTCCGGGAGTGAAAAAGGTATTTATCAGATCAGGTATCAGATTTGACTATCTGATGGCAGATAAGGATGATGCATTTTTCAGGGAAATGTGTAAATATCATATTTCCGGACAGCTTCGTGTGGCACCCGAGCATATTTCTGACCACGTTCTGGACCTTATGGGTAAGCCCAGAAACGGCGTATACGAAAAGTTTGTAGAGAAATTTGCCCGGATAAACGGAGGCATGATAAAGAATGGTCAGCTGGATCACAATCAGTATGTGCTTCCTTATCTTATGTCTTCCCATCCCGGATCTACGCTGGAGGATGCTATCGCGCTGGCAGAGTACATAAGAGACTTGGGTTATTGCCCTGAGCAGGTGCAGGATTTTTATCCTACCCCTTCTACTGTGGCTACTTGTATGTATTATTCCGGATATGATCCCCGTGACATGAAGCCTGTATATGTAACAAAGAATCCTCATGAAAAAGCTATGCAGAGAGCACTTATTCAGTATAAGAATCCTGAAAATTATGATCTTGTAAAGGAAGCTCTGCTAAAAGCAGGCCGCAATGATCTTATTGGTTTTGAAAAGCAGTGTCTTATCCCTCCTCGCAAAATAGTCAACGATTTCAGAAACAAGGGGACTACAAAGAAAAAAGAGGATTACAAGAAGAAGGACGATTATAAGAAAAAAGAAGATTTCAAGCAAAAAGGTAAAAATCTAAAGAAAAGATAAACAAATATTTAACTATCTTTTTCCTTGCTTTTTTCATTGGCACTTGCTATAATAATTGCATTGTAAACGCTTACATTTACAAAAAATACGGAGGATTTTAAAAATGGAACAGAATTTCCTTAATTTTTCCCTGGAGGGAAAGGTAGCACTTGTAACAGGCGCATCTTATGGTATCGGTTTTGCTATTGCATCTGCTTACGCAAAGTGCGGTGCAACTATCTGCTTTAATGATATTAAGCAGGAGCTTGTTGATAAGGGACTTGAGGCATATAGAGAGCTTGGCATCGAGGCTCACGGATATGTTTGTA
>JAZUFN010000131.1:0-24053 GCA_045640725.1 Lachnospiraceae bacterium | reverse complement strand
GATCAAATTACCTGGGAAAAAAATGCATTTAGTTTATTCTAAGGATTTTTAAGTAATGGAGTGTCGGAAAACACAATTTATAAAAAGCATTATTGCCGGATCAATAGCCGAGGAAATGGAAATCGAGCCGGGAGATGAGCTTATTTCCATAAATGATAAGCCGGTAAATGATATTTTTGACTATCAGTTTTTAACTGCTGCAGAGGATATCGTAGTTCTTATCAGAAAGCCTGATGGCGAAGAATGGGAACTGGAGATAGAAAAAGATGCTGAAGAAGACCTGGGACTGGTATTTGAGGACGGTCTTATGGATAAATACAGCAGATGCAGTAACGGCTGTATTTTCTGTTTTATCGACCAGAATCCTGAAGGTATGAGAGAGACTATATATTTTAAGGATGATGATACCCGTCTTTCTTTTTTACAGGGTAATTATGTTACTCTGACAAATATGAAAGAGGAGGATATAAAAAGGCTTATTTCCTACAATCTTTCTCCCATTAATGTATCCGTACATACTACCAATCCTGATCTACGTTGTCAGATGCTTAAGAATCGTTTTGCAGGGAAAATTCTGGATTACCTTACCATGCTTTATGAAGCAGGTATAGAAATGAATGGACAGATAGTTCTATGTAAGGGCTACAATGATGGGGCAGAGCTGGATCGTACCATTACCGATTTATCCATGTATATAAAATACATGAAGAGCGTTTCCGTAGTACCGGTGGGGCTCACCAAGTACAGAGAAAAGCTTACTCCTTTGGAGCCTTTTACCAAAGAAGATTCTATTGCCTTGATCAGGCAGATTGAAAAGTATCAAAAAAAATATCTGGCTGCTTTCGGCAGCAGATTTGTATATGCCAGTGATGAGTGGTATCTTAAAGCGGAGCTTCCTATTCCTGATGCGGAGTCCTATGAAGAGTATCCTCAGATCGGAAATGGTGTTGGTATGGTTCGCCTACTGGAATACGAAGTGGATGAAGCGCTGGAGGCGCTGGATGGAGATGACAGAGTACGTCATTTGTCCATTGCTACAGGAGTATTGGCCTATCCCATAATCCGACGCCAGGTAGAGAAGATACGGAGTAAATTCCCCAATATACAGGTAAATGTATATGAAATCATCAATAATTTTTTCGGAGACAGCATTACTGTAGCAGGCCTGCTTACATATAGTGATATATACCAGCAGCTTAAAGGAAAAGATATAGGCGATAAGCTACTACTGCCATGTGTGTGCCTACGTACCGGAGAGGATGTATTTTTGGATGACTATACTGTATCAGATCTTGAAAAATCTTTACAAAAACCTGTGGGTATTGTAAAATCCCAAGGAAGTTCATTAGTGGAGGATATAATTAATGAGTAAACCGATTATCGCTGTAGTTGGACGTCCTAATGTTGGTAAGTCAACATTATTTAACGCTCTTGCCGGCGAAAGAATTTCTATAGTAAAAGATACTCCCGGTGTCACCAGAGATAGAATATATGCGGATATTACCTGGCTGGATAAACAGTTTACCCTTATTGATACAGGTGGTATCGAACCTGATAATGGCGATATGATGCTTGCTTACATGAGAGCTCAGGCGCAGGTAGCTATCGATACTGCAGACTGTATTATTTTTGTAGTAGATACCAAGCAGGGACTTGTAGACAGCGACTACAACGTTGCGGATATTCTTAGAAGAAGCGGTAAGCCTGTGGTGCTTTGTGCCAACAAGGTGGATGATTTTAATAAGTTTATGAATGATACATATGAATTCTACAATCTGGGTATAGGTGATCCTATCCCTGTATCATCTGTAAACAGGCTGGGCTTTGGTGATCTTTTGGATGCTGTACTTGAAGTGACTCAGGGCACTATGGAGGAGCAGGAAGAGGATACCAGACCTCGTGTAGCTATTGTAGGTAAGCCCAATGTAGGAAAGAGCTCTCTGATAAACAGACTTTTAGGTGAGGATAGAGTTATTGTTTCTGACATAGCAGGTACTACCAGAGATGCCATTGATACACAGGTTACATACAACGAAAAAGACTATGTATTTATAGATACGGCAGGTCTTCGTAAGCATGCCAAGATAAATACCGATATTGAGCATTTTATGATGGTACGTACTGTAGCTGCAGTTGAAAGATGTGATGTATGTATCGTGCTTATTGATGCTACTGAGGGTGTTACAGAACAGGATGCCAAAATCGCCGGCATAGCACATGATGCCGGAAAGGGCATTATAATTGCTGTAAACAAATGGGATGCAGTAGAAGATAAGGACGACAAAACTATCTACAGACAGACTGAGAAAATCAGAGAAGTACTTTCATTTATACCTTATGCCGATATCGTATTTATTTCCGTAAAGACCGGTCAGAGAGTGAACAAGATTTTTGATCATATTGAATCGGTAATAGAGAATCAGAATAAGCGCGTAGGTACAGGTGTTCTGAATGAGGTTATGATGCAGGCCGTTGCCTTGCAGCAGCCACCTTCAGATAAAGGCAGACGCCTTAAGCTCTTTTATATTACTCAGGTTGCTGTTAAGCCGCCTACCTTTGTTATTTTTGTTAACAATAAGAAAATAATGCATTTTTCTTATGTACGTTATATTGAAAATAAAATTCGTGAAGCTTTTGGCTTTGCCGGAACGTCTATTAAATTTATTATTCGTGAAAGAAATGAAGAGGAAAAGAAATAATGCAGTTATTTGTTGACATGATTCCGCTACAGGTGGCTTTCTGTATAGTTATTGGTTATTTTTGCGGTTGTTTTTCTGCAGGTACAGTAGTAGCCAAAAAGGGCAATGTAGATATTAAGCATCAGGGAAGCGGCAATACGGGAGCTACAAATGTTCTTCGAGTAATGGGACCTAAAGCCGGATTTACTACCCTCTTTATTGATTTGTTTAAGACCATGCTGCCGATACTTTTGGTGAGATTTCTTTTCTTCCGTCAGTATCCGGCTATGAGCCAGATGAATCAGCTTTTGGTACTTTTGGTGGGCTTCGGAGCAGTGCTTGGACATATGTTTCCTTTCTATCTTAAGTTTAAAGGCGGAAAAGGGGTGGCGTGTATGGGAGCTTGTATGCTTTTATATGACTGGCGCCTGGCAGTAGGTGGCTTTGCTATTTTTGCATTTACTATTTTTATCACAAAATATATGAGTATTGCTTCTATGGTGGCATCCCTTCTTTTTCCTATTTTTGTTCTGGTCCAGGGTTACTTTAGCTACGGTGGCCATGGGGATTTTTACAACTGGGGAGACTTTGACAAGACTCTTTGGATAGCTATGTCATGCTTTACCTGGGTATTTACCATACTTTGTGTATATAATCACAGAGCCAATATTAAAAGACTTATTAATCATAATGAGAATAAGTTTTCTTTCGGTCCTAAAAAAAAATAAGTAATAAGGTAATTTTATATGAATATAACTGTATTGGGTGCAGGTACCTGGGGTACAGCGCTTACTATTTTACTTGCTTCCAATGGGCATCAAGTGACTCTTTGGAGCGCCGTTGAAAAAGAAATAGATAGTCTTAAAGCAGACAGAACTGCCATAAGGAATCTGCCGGGAGCAGTACTGCCTGACAGTGTGGAGCTTACATCTGACATAAATAATGCATTGGCAAATAATCCCCGGATTATTGTTTTTGCCGTGGCTTCCATTTTTGTACGTCAGACAGCTGCCCGTCTTAAAGATTTAATTCCTGATAATCAGATTATTGTAAATGTGGCGAAGGGTATCGAAGAGAGTACTCTTTATACCCTCTGCGATGTTATTAAAGATGAGCTTAAAAATGCTCAGGTGTGTGTTTTATCAGGGCCTACTCACGCAGAAGAAGTATCATTAAAGATGCCGACCACTATAGTGATAGGGGCAGAGAGAGAAGCTACAGCCAAGCTTATACAGGACACATTTATGAACGAGTATTTTAGAGTGTACACCAGCCCGGATGTTCTGGGAATAGAGCTGGGTGGCTCCTTGAAGAATGTCATTGCTCTGGCTGCGGGTATTACAGATGGTATGGGCTTTGGTGATAATGCCAAAGCAGCACTTATGACCAGAGGTATTGTAGAGATATCACGTTTGGGTATTACTATGGGTGGCAAAGCCGAGTCATTTAACGGACTTTCAGGCATAGGAGATCTTATTGTTACCTGTACCAGTAAACATTCCAGAAATCGTAATGCGGGCTATCTTATGGGACAGGGGAAAACCTGTGAAGAGGCCCTTAAAGAAGTGGGTCAGGTGGTAGAAGGTGTTTACTGTGCCAAGGCTGCCAAGATGCTGGCAGATAAATATCATGTAGAAATGCCTATCGTGGACCAGATTAATCTGATTCTCTTTGAAAATAAGGATGTTAAGCTGGCAGTAAAAGATCTTTTTTCCAGAGATAAACGGATAGAGCATTACAGTCTTTCTTGGGATTAATGTGCTATGAACATGCTGTGAATAGTAACGAGCAGTAATGGGTATTATAGAGGTTTATGAGTAAGAAAAAGAAAAAAACAAAGAAGAAAAGCAAAATTGCAATATTTTTCAGGACATTAGCCATAATTGCAGCGGTAGTTATTGTATTAGCAGCCGGCTATGTAGGGTACGCATATCTCACCTTCCACAGGCAGGGAGATAAGGAGCTGAGCCTGGAGTACCAGAGTGGTATTACAACTGATAAGAATGTTGCTGTTAATAAGGAATATCACATTCTGACATCCAATATCGGGTTTGGAGCATATTCTTCCGATTTTGATTTCTTTATGGATGGTGGACATGAGTCCTGGGCTTTTTCTAGGGATTCAGTATATCAAAATATCGATGGCCTTTTGGATAAAATATTATCTAAAGAACCTGATTTTTTGATTCTTCAGGAAATAGACAGAGACAGTACCAGATCCTACCATATCGATCAACTGGACTATCTGAATTCAAAAATGTCCGGTTTTTACTATAGCTTCGCATATAATCTTTACAAGTCACCATATTATATTATTCCGATTTATCAGCCGCATGGTGTGATTTCTGCAGGATTAGCTACTTTCTCAAGCTTTAAGATGGAGTCTTCAAAAAGGGTGGAGCTTCCAATTATGGACTCTATCACCAAGTTTTTTGATCTGGACAGGTGTTATACCGTATCAAAAATGCCTACAGAAAATGGTAAAATGCTCTGTGTATATAATATCCATTTATCTGCCTATGGCAGTGATGACTCTGTTCGTGAAGGACAGCTGAAGCTGCTTATCGATGATATGACCAATGAGTATATTTCCGGCAACTATATTATCTGTGGTGGAGATTTTAATCATGATCTTTCATTGGATGAGAATGAGCCTTCATACAGCAGTTGGGCTTATCCTTTCCCGAGGACTCAGCTTCCATCTTTTCTATCATTTGCTATGGATAAATATGATAAAAAGAAGCTGCCACCTACAGGACGTGATGACGATGCTCCTTACAGGGAGGGCGTGACAAAGGTGTTTATTTTGGACGGATTTATTGTGTCTGACAATATTGAAGTTGTCGAATATGAAAATATGTATTCCGGCTTTTTATATTCCGATCATGAGCCGGTATATATGTCATTTAAATTAAAATAAAATTCAGACGTGTAAAAGGGGTATCAGGTTTGAGCAAGCATCTATTGGGTAAAGTATTTATGACAGCTGTATTAGCCTTTATTTTGTTTTCAGCAAACAAAACGAAGGCTGTTTTTGGTGAGACTATTTCAGGCTCCATAGGTCTCGCAGGTATTTCAGAAGGACTCGAAGCATATTACGATGTTGAAGATAATGTGGGACAAGTACCATACCTCCTGAATACTATTAATAATTATCCTGATAATATTGCTATTGCCAATGTTAACAGCTGGTTAAATATAAGGCAAAAAGCAGGTACCGGTAATGCAAAGGTGGGTATTTTGTATCCCGGTGCAGCAGTTGAGATTAAGAATCCTGATCCGGTTATTATTAAAAGTTCCGGTGAAAATGAAGAGTGGTACGAGATTAAGTCCGGCAAGCTTACCGGATTTGTAAGTGCAAAATGGCTTATTACAGGTCAGGATGCATTAGATAAGGCTGATGAAATCAAGAGTCTTTATGCTGTTGTAAATAAGTCTGTTAATGCCCTTAATGTGCGTAGAGCGCCATCGAAATCCGCAGAGATTATTTCTCAGGTCAAGGCAGGAGAAAAAATGGCTGTATCAAAGGCTTTGGTGGTTAACAGAGATGAAGACACAAATAAGCTTTGGGTAGAAATTATTATTGAATCTGATACCAATGATACTGAAAAAGTCGGTTATGTAGCTTTGGAATATGTATACTTCACTTATGAGCTTCAGTGGGCTGAAAAGTATTATAAGTAT
Source organism: Lachnospiraceae bacterium (assembly GCA_045640725.1). Lineage (GTDB taxonomy): Bacteria > Bacillota > Clostridia > Lachnospirales > Lachnospiraceae > RGIG3528. The sequence continues at coordinate 17,691 of JAZUFN010000131.1, read as the reverse complement.
GGTACTGCTGTCAGCGATGTAAGAGTAGCTATATGTGAGGAAGCTATGAAATACCTTGGTATAAAGGTTAAAGGCCTGAAGAACAGCGGTGGCAAAGCTACAGGATATCTTTGGGGAGGTAATGATCCTTATAAGGGAGTTGACTGCTCAGGATTTGTAAGATATGTCTATGAAATGGTATATAAGAACAATTCTTCTTACAGAAAGTCTATGATACCTAGTGGTTCTACAGTTTGGTCCACTGATAAGTACTTGGAAAAATGTATTCCCAGAGTCTCTGCAGATATGCAGAAAACATTTAAGAAGATTACAAGAGATGAGCTTCAGCCTGGGGACCTGGTTTTTTATGCCAATAAGACCAAAGTATTCCATGTAGCTATTTATCTGGGTAAGGATGATGATGGCGTCAGAAGAATTATACATTCATCTACCAATACTTTAGGCATCGGTATTTCTGATATTGATTTTATTTCTCCATACAAAATGTATTATGGTAGAATTATAAAGGATTGATTTATTTGGTTAAGGGGTAGATTTTATGTGGTTAGTTTATTTGCTTATTGCAGGCATTGTATTTTTGCTGGCAAAAGCGGTATATGATCGGATTAATGATAAAAAGAAAACAAAAACAAAACTTTTGATGGAGTATGGTAAGCCTTGTAATTTCAAGACTACTTCAGAAGAATTGGACAGAGTGGCATACTTTTCAGAGAGTCGTAATGACTCTCTGATGGATGACATTACTGCCAATGATATAAATTTTTATGACCTTTATAATCGCATAAATCATACCACATCGGCCCCCGGAGAAGAGTATTTGTACTATCTCCTAAGGAGGCCTGTTTTTGATATAAGGGAATTGGAAAAAAGAGAGGGTTTTTTCAGATATTTTAAGGAAAATGCAGATATTCGTACTGAACTTCAGTATCAGCTTATGCATATCAAAAAAAATAAACAGGTATCCATGTATTCCTCATTGTCCAGAATAGATCAAATGAAGAAGGATTCTACTGCCTTCCATGCTTTTTGCGCTTTGGGGATAATGGCATCGCTGATACTTATACCTTTTTCCTACCAAATAGCAGTACCTGCCATTATCTTTTTTCTTTTTCTGAATGTCATTACTTATTATGTACGTAAAAATCAGGTGAGAGAGTATATGACTGCTTTTTCACAGGCTGCCAATATGTGTGAGGCTACCGAGAAAATTGCAGCTATGAATCTGGATTTACTTTCAGAAGAAAATGACAAGATAAAAAAGTCTCTTAGGGCCACCAGGACCTTTAGAAAATGCATGGGTTATGTTCGTATTTCCTTTTCAGGCGATATGATGGCCATGATTTTAGACTATGTAAATATGTTTTTCCATTTTGACCTTTTATTGTTTAATTTTGCACTGACTAATGCCAAAAAGTGTCAGCAGGACATTTTTACATTATATGAGACTGCAGGATATTTAGATTCTCTTTTATCTATTGCAGCATACAGAGAAAATCTGCCATATTTCTGCCTGCCTGAGCTCACTGAGTCACAGAAGCCTTTTGTGGAAGCAGAAGGAATATATCATCCTCTTTTGGATGACCCTGTAGCCTTGGACATCAATGTTCATAAGGGAATGCTTATTACAGGCTCCAATGCATCAGGTAAGTCCACTTTCCTAAAGGAAGTGGCTATCAATCTTTTCTATGCACAGACTATTCATACATGTACTGCAATGAATTTTAAGGCTTCTTACTGTAAAGTGCTGACCTCCATGGCTGTGAAGGATAATATTATTACCGGAGACAGCTATTATATTGCAGAAATTAAGTCGGTTAAGCGTATTTTGGATGAGGATGGCACAATTCCCGTAATTGGCTTTACAGATGAGCTTTTCAAGGGTACCAATACTGTAGAAAGAATTGCAGCCAATATTGCAGTATTATCTGCTTTTGCTGAGAGCAATAAGCTTATTTTTGCAGCATCTCATGATATTGAACTCTGTGAAAAATGTAGCGATTTATATGATAATTATCACTTTACCGAGGATTTATCCGGAGAGGATATAGTATTTACTTATAAGCTTTTACCGGGACCATCTGACTCCGGCAATGCGATAAGGCTTCTTAAAAAATATGGCTTCAGCGAGGAAATAACAAGGAACGCTGAGCGAAATGCAGGTGTAAACAATGGGTGAATTATCGCCAATGATGGAAAAGTATATGGAGACCAAGGAACAGTATAAAGACTGTATCCTTTTTTACCGTCTGGGTGACTTTTACGAGATGTTTTATGAAGATGCAAAAGTAGCATCCCGTGAGCTGGAGCTGACACTTACAGGTAAAATGTGTGGTCTGGAAGAGCGCGCGCCTATGTGCGGCATACCTTTTCATGCCGTAGATGCATATTTGGACAGATTGGTATCCTTGGGCTATAAAGTAGCTATATGTGAACAGGTAGAAGACCCGAAACAGGCCAAAGGACTGGTAAAAAGAGAAGTTACCAGAATTGTTACTCCGGGTACCAATACATCTGCCAAAAATGAAGATTTGAGTGCGCACAACTATCTTTCCTGTATTGCTTTTGTAGATGGCAAATTTGGAATTGCCACTACCGATGTGGCTACAGGAGATTTCATGGTAACAGAAGTTGACAGTCTCTCTCTTTGCATGGACGAGATAGTAAAATTTGCACCGTCAGAGATTATTTGTAATTCCTCATGTATAGTGTCAGGACTGAATCTGGATGAATTAAAGTCTAAAATGAATATCTTCATTTTTATTTTAGAGGATTATTCTTTTGACGATGAGGTGTGTGAAAGTCAGATTAACAGTCATTTTCACCAGTCTTCGTCTGATCTGGGTATTAAAACATCCATGTCTAAGCTGGCTTCAGGTGCCCTTCTCAAATACCTTTTTGACACTCAGAAAAACTCTCTTTTACATATTACCAGAGTCGAGACTTATTCTGTGGGTCGTTTCATGATTATTGATGCTTCTACCAGACGCAATCTGGAGCTTACGGAGACTATGCGTGAAAAACAGAAAAAGGGTTCACTTTTTGGTGTTTTGGATAAGACCAAGACGGCCATGGGAGCCAGACTGCTTAAGAATTATATCGAGCAGCCTCTGATTAAGAAAAGCGAGATAAATGAACGGCTGGATGCTATTGAAAATCTGAATAATAATGCCATGACCAGAGAAGAGCTGCGAGAGTATCTGGATGCTATATATGATTTGGAAAGACTTATGAGTAAGATTTCCTATCGGACAGCCAATCCCAGAGATATGATAGCTCTGGCTACTTCTCTCCGGATGTTACCGCATATTAAGGCGCTTCTGTCTGAAATGAAATCCGGTCTTATTAAGAAAACCTGTGGGGAAATAGATGAACTTCGCGACTTGGCTGAGCTTATTACAAGTGCTGTAAATGAGGAGCCACCTATACAGATTAAAGAAGGAGGTATTATTAAAACCGGCTATAACGAAGAAGTAGACAGACTGCGTTTAGCTAAAACAGAAGGTAAAAACTGGCTAATGGATCTGGAGATTAAGGAGAAAGAAGCCACCGGTATTAAGAATCTCAAGATTAAATACAATAGGGTATTTGGATATTATTTTGAAGTAACAAATTCTTTCAAGGATTTAGTACCGGGAAATTGGATTAGAAAACAGACACTGGCAGGTGCTGAGCGATATACCAATGAAGAATTAAAGAAGATTGAAGAGGCTATTCTGGGCTCTGAAGACAGACTTTTTTCCTTGGAGTACAATCTTTTTGAGGACCTTAGAGATCAGGTGGCAAAATGTGTTCTTCGTATTCAGTCTTCAGCCAGAGCTATAGCTGTCACAGATTTTTTGTGTGCTCTTTCAAAAGTGGCTACAGTCAATAATTATGTAAGACCTGCCATTACAGATGATTCAGTTATTTCCATAAAGGGCGGAAGACATCCTGTAGTAGAGCAGCTTATTGTAAATGATTTATTTATTGATAATGATACATATCTGGATGGCAATGACAGTAGAATAGCTGTTATTACCGGCCCCAATATGGCGGGTAAGTCTACATACATGAGACAAACTGCGCTTATTGTTCTGATGGCCCAGCTGGGATCCTTTGTTCCTGCAACTTCAGCCAAAATCGGCATTGTAGATCGTATTTTTACCAGAGTGGGAGCATCTGATGACTTGGCTAGCGGGCAGTCTACATTTATGGTTGAAATGAATGAAGTGGCCAATATCCTTAAAAATGCCACAAAAAAGAGCCTGCTTATTTTGGATGAAATCGGGCGTGGAACATCCACCTATGACGGACTATCCATAGCATGGGCAGTAGTGGAGCATATTGCAGATACAAAGAAGCTGGGAGCCAAAGCCCTTTTTGCCACTCATTATCATGAGCTTACTGAGCTGGAAGGCAGACTTAAAGGCGTTGTGAATTTTTGCATAGCTGTTAAGGAACAGGGAGACTCAATAGTATTTTTACGTAAGATAATAAGAGGCGGAGCGGATAAGAGTTATGGTATTCAGGTAGCCAGACTGGCCGGACTTCCGGAGGAAGTACTGCGTCGTGCCACTGAAATATCAGAAAAGCTGGTGAAAAATGATATTAATGCCGGTGAGATATTTGATAATCAGCTGGGACAGGTAGAAGAGACTAAAAAAGCCAAAAATGACATGGTATTTGACGGCCAGCTTTCCTTGTTTGAAGAGCCCAAAGAAGTGATTATAGAAGAAACGGAAGAATTTGATAATTCCAAATATATGCAGATAATAAATGAGCTCTTACATGTAAATGTACAGGCAATGACCCCGCTGGATGCTTTAAACTGCTTATATAAGCTGCAGGAAAAATGCAGATAGCCCTTTTTGGTGGGAAGGAAAGGATTATTTTATTAAATGATAAATATCCTAGATAAAAATACAATAGATCAGATAGCTGCAGGTGAAGTGATAGAGCGCCCGGCATCTGTGGTTAAAGAACTGGTGGAAAATGCGGTAGATGCCGGAAGTTCAGCTGTTACCATCGAGATTAAAAATGGTGGCATCGACCTTATCAGAGTCACTGACAATGGTTCCGGTATTGAAGAAAATGATATTAAGATTGCTTTTTTTCGTCATGCCACATCTAAGATTAAAAAGGCTGCTGACTTACTTTCCATTCATAGTCTGGGCTTTAGAGGTGAGGCACTTTCGTCTATAGCCAGCATTGCCAGAGTAGAGCTTTTGTCAAAGACTGCTCAGGCCTTTATTGGTCGAAGATACGTTATTGAGGGAGGAGAGGAAAAGACTTTGGAGGAAGCAGGCTGCCCTGACGGTACTACTTTTCTTGTTAAAGATCTTTTCTATAACACACCTGTCAGACGTAAATTTTTAAAAAGCCCGGGTACAGAAGCCGGTTACGTATGTGAAATGGTGGAAAAACAGGCTCTTTGCCATCCGGAAATATCATTTAAGCTTATAGTAAACGGAAAGGTGCAGCTGCATACTGCCGGTCATGGAAAGCTCAAGGAAACCTTTATGGAGCTTTATGGTCTGGATATGGCCAAAGCCTCACTGGAGGTAAATATTACTGATGAGCTTCGTAATTATCATCTTTCAGGTATCATAGCAAAGCCCTATGTATCCAGAGGTAATCGTAATCTGGAAGGCTTTTTTGTAAATGGGCGTTTTGTTAAATGTGCTGTACTTAGAAATGCCTTAGAGGACGGTTACAAAGGCTATATGATGGGCCATTGTTACCCTGTCTGTGCCCTCTTCCTGGATATGCCTTCTGACCAGCTGGACGTTAATGTTCATCCTTCCAAGCTGGAGCTTAGATTCACGGACACAGAGGCTGTATACAGACTTATTTTTGACGGAGTAAGAGAAGCTCTTTCGGGAAAAACGATGATAGTAAATCAGGGAGGAAACGATAAGTCTCCTTCTATGCAGCATAAAGAGAAGGTACAGGAGCTTAATAATCGTCATTTGCCTGAGGCTTTTGAAGTAAGAAAGCCCGCTGTTAAAGAGCTTATTACACCTGAAAATACACCGGTTGCCATACCGGAAAGCCTTAAGATATACAGCGCTCCTGAGGTAAAAACTCCTGAGGTAAAAACGCCTAAGCCTAAGACGCCGGAGCCGGTGATTCCCGGGGGGAAAGAACCGGAGGCCCGGATAGAAGAGCCGACGGTTGTGGCAGAGAATAATGAGAATATTCTTTTTGGTGCTTACAAAAATGCACCGGTAGTAGAAAATCCACAGCAGGAATCTTTTATTCCGGATCTTTATAAAGAGCGGGAAAAAGAATTCAGAATCGTGGGACAGGTACTGGGGACTTTTTGGATAATAGAAATGGATAACACTGTTTTCATGATAGATCAGCATGCTGCTCATGAAAAAGTTTTGTATGAACGAACCATGAAAAGACTCCGGGAGAAAGAGACATTTGCTACACAGGCTATTTTCCCGGGAAAGGTGGTTGGGCTTTCCGTGAGAGAAGTCCAATGCATCATGGAACATCTTTCTGTTTTTACACAGATGGGCTTTGAGATAGAGGAATTTGGTCTTTCTGATGTTAAAATCACAGGCCTACCAGCTGATTTTGTTGATATTGATCTGGATGCTATGTTTAAAGAAGTGGTAGCCAGTCTGATGTCAGACAGAGATCATAAGAATCCTGAGATATTAAATGATCGTATCGCAACTATTTCTTGTAAAGCTGCAGTTAAAGGTAATACTATTTTGCCGGAAGAGGAGGCTCGTAAGCTTATTTCGGATATGCTGACACTGGAAGATCCGTATCATTGCCCTCACGGCAGACCCACTACCATTTCTTATACCCGTGAACAAATGGATAAAATGTTTAAAAGGATTATTTGATAAATGGAAAAAATGATTATTTTGTCCGGGCCTACAGCTGTGGGAAAGACTCATATTTCCATAGCACTGGCCAAGAGACTGAATGGTGAGATAATATCTGCGGATTCCATGCAGGTTTATCGTAGAATGAATATTGGCACTGCCAAAATCAAACCATCTGAAATGGAGGGAGTTCCCCACCATTTGATTGATATTTTGGAGCCTACTGAGGAATTTAATGTGGCTACTTTTGCAAGTCTTGCAAAAGCAGCATGTCAGGATATCTGGAGCAGGGGAAAGCTGCCCATAATAGTTGGTGGCACTGCATTTTACATACAGGCGCTTCTATATGATGTAGATTTTAAGGATGAAGAGCAGGATTTAACTATTCGCAAAGAATTGCAAAAGAAGGCTTGTGAGGATGGTGGTATATCCAATTATGAGAGGCTTAAAGAAATTGATCCTGACAGTGCTATGGCCATTCACCCCAACAATATTAAGCGTGTAATCAGGGCTCTGGAATATTTTTATCAAACCGGCGAAAAAATGTCTGTGCATAACGAGACAGAAAGGCAGAAAAAGTCTCCTTATGATTTTAAATATTATGCTCTTACTCATAAAAGAGAGGTAATATATGACAGAATTGAGAAAAGAATCGACCAGATGCTTGAGGAGGGGCTGGTAGATGAAGTCAGAGCCCTCTTGGATGAAGGTGTTCCGGTGGATTCTGTAGCCATGAAAGGTCTGGGATATAAGGAAATAGCAGATTATCTGCTGGGGAAATGCAGTCTTCCGGAAGCAGTATATACCCTCAAATTATCTACCAGACACTTTGCCAAAAGACAGCTCACCTGGCTGCGTCACGAAGATGATGTAAAATGGTTTGATAAATCCCTCTTGTCAGAAGAGGAGATTCTATGTATAATCTCTCAGGATTTTGTTAGTTGATTTAAAGGAGATATAAAATGTTAGACCGTATTTATGCCCGGATGGGTATAGACAAAAAGGTTTCGGACTTCTGTCTGGAAGTGCTGGATTCATTAAAAGAAAGATTTGAAAAAATTGATGAGGTGGCTGAATACAATCAGCTTAAAGTAATACGTGCCATGCAGGAAAATTATGTGGCTGCTGAGCATTTTGGTTCATCTACGGGATATGGCCATGACGATGCAGGACGTGATGCTTTGGAGGCTGTATATGCCAGCATTTTCCATACTGAGGATGCACTGGTGCGACCTCAGATTACTTGTGGTACCCATGCACTGGCTCTGGCTCTTTTTGCAGCTACTCATCCCGGTGATGAAATACTTTCTCCTGTAGGTAAGCCTTACGATACTCTTGAAGGCGTCATAGGTATCAGACCGCAGGTGGGCTCATTAGCTGAATATGGTGTGTCTTACAGGCAGGTAGACCTGCTTCCTGATGGTTCTTTTGACTATGAGAATATTAAAAAGGCTATTAATGAGAAAACAAAGCTGGTAACCATTCAGCGTTCCAAGGGCTATGCTACCCGTCCATCCTTTTCCGTGCCACAGATAGGTGAACTTATTTCATTTATTAAAGGCATAAAGCCGGACGTAGATGTTATGGTGGACAATTGTTATGGTGAATTTATTGAAGAGATAGAGCCATCTGATGTAGGAGCCGACATGGTAGTAGGCTCACTTATTAAGAATCCCGGTGGCGGCTTGGCACCTATCGGCGGTTATATATGCGGTAGACATGACCTTATAGAAAGATGTGCTTTCCGTCTTACTGCTCCGGGAGTGGGTAAGGATGTAGGCGCTACTCTTGGTGTAAATGAAAAGTTTTTCCAGGGACTGTTCCTGGCACCTACAGTAGCTGCATCTGCAGAAAAGGGAGCTATTTTCGCAGCCAATGTCTATGAACGTTTGGGATATCCATGTATCCCCAATGCTACTGAAGACAGACATGATATTATCCAGGCTATTACCTTGGGTTCACCTGAAAAAATGATTGCATTTTGTGAAGGTATCCAGGCAGCCGCTGCCGTTGACAGCTTTGTTAAGCCTGAACCTGCTCCTATGCCGGGTTACCATTGTGATATTATTATGGCAGCCGGAGCCTTTGTCCAGGGTTCATCTATAGAGCTGTCCGCAGACGGTCCTTTGGAAGCACCTTATGCTATTTACTTTCAGGGAGGCCTTACCTGGTATCATGCAAAGCTGGGAGTAATTCTTTCTCTGCAGAAAATGTATGAAAAAGGACTTATTACTCTGTAATTTTAAAATCTTCTTAAACTTGTTCGGGAGAAATGGGTGGAAGGAGATAAAATGAAACAAACAATGAAAAATCTGCCGATTTCCGACAGACCTTATGAAAAATTTAAAGAAGTGGGAAGCCAGGCCCTGTCTGACAGGGAGCTTCTCACTATTTTAATACGCTCAGGAGGGAAGGGAGAAAGGGCTGACGAAATAGCACAAAGAGTGGTGGAATTTTGCGGAGAAGAGGGCTTACATAAATTACTGTTATGCAGTCGCGAGGATCTGGTACAGCTTCCCGGAATAGGGGATGTTAAGGCCATTCAGCTTCTTGCTGCAGCTGAGATAGCAAAAAGGATTGCAGATGCAAAAAGGCCTATTGGTAATCATTTTCACAATTCACAAGAGATAGCTGAGTATTACTTACCCCGTTTTCGCTATCATACGAAAGAGCATCTTATGGTACTTTTTCTGGATGTAAAAAATCGAGTCATCAAAGAGGAAATAATATTTATAGGGAGTGTTAAAATGGCGGTTTGTGAGCCCAGGGATATTTTTATGGCTGCATTAAAAAGCGGAGCTGCGGCCATGGTTGTTTTACATAATCATCCCTCAGGTGACTGCAAGCCATCAAAAGAAGATATTGATATTACCATAAAACTTGTTCATTTAGGACAGATGATGGGTATTCCCGTGTTGGATCATATTATTCTTGGGTATGATTCTCATTACTCTTTAAAAGATAATAACAAATTTTAAGCCGTTTCAGCCTTTATATTTAAGGATTTTAAGTTGAAATAAGCTTCCGTAAATGTTATAATTTATAGGAATATCTTTATAAAACTTAGGGAGGTTTTATTATATGGCATCTAAAGTCTTTGGTATAGATTTCGGTACCAGCACTATTAAGATATACAAGAAAAATGAGGGCGTAATTTTTGATGAAAAAAACCTTATTGCTATCTGCAACGGACAGGCAGTGGCTATAGGTGATGAAGCATTTGAAATGTTGGGTAAAGCTCCTGACAATTACAATATTACATATCCTGTAAAAAACGGTGTTATTGCAGATATCAAAAATATGCTTCTTCTTTTGAACGAAGCTTTTTATAAGATTGAGAAGAAATACGGCAAGGTGTCCGGCTCTGAGATTATTGTTGCTACACCTACCGATATTACCGAAGTAGAGCAGAGAGCATATTTTGATCTGGCTACCAACTGTATTGCCAAGCCTAAAAAAGTAAGAATAGTACAAAAGCCTGTTGCATGCGCCATCGGTTCCGGTCTTGAGGTTATGGACGCTGCAGGTGTTATGGTAGTAGATATGGGAGCCAATACTACTGAGATTTCCATTATGTCCATCGGTGGCATTGTATCTTCCAGACTTATTCCTATTGGCGGCAATACCTTTGATGAGGCAATTACCAACAATGTTCGTAAAAAATACAATCTTATTATTGGACATGCGACAGCAGAGAATTTAAAGAAGCAGTTGGCTTATGCCTGCTATCCGGAGCATTTGACTGCTACAGCATGTGGTAAAGACGTTCTTTCCGGTCTTCCTATCGTGGTAGAGATTGACTCAGAATTTATTACAGAGACTATCAAGGACGCTCTTAATCAGATTCTTGACTCAGTCCGTGCCATTCTGGAAAATGCACCGCCTGAGATTTCTGCTGATATTATTGATACCGGTATTTTCCTTGCAGGCGGTTCATCATACATAAGGAATCTTGACAAGTTCTTCTCTCAGGATACAGAGCTTGCCACACATGTATGTGAAGACCCTGCCAATACCGTAGTTAAGGGCCTTGGTATTATTTTGGAAGAGGGTGGCAGATTTGATGAAATTGCTTTTTATTCTGCACAGCTTTCTCACCTGGGCTAATATTGAATAAGGATTGATGGTTTTATGGCAAAAAGAAGGCGAAGACGTAACAACGAGGAGAAAAAGTTTAATATTCAGATTCTCCCAAAACATGTACTCTTTGTTTTTTCATTCCTATCGATAGTACTTTTGTTCGTATCTTTCAGATTTCCGTCTGTTTTGAATCCTGTCAGAAGTGTCATGGACTTTGTTTTTTCACCTATGCAGATCGGTGTGAGCAGTATAGGCACAGCTATCACTGAAAGGACCAGATATTTTGATGATATGCAGAAGCTGCGTGAAGAGAATGAGAATCTTAGAAAGCAGGTAGAAAGCTTACAAAATCAGGCTCAGATGACTTCACAGGATAAAAAAGAGCTGGAAGATTTGAGAGCTCTCTATAATGCTGATAAAAAGTATTATGAATTCCCTAAGGAAGAGGCCAGAATTGTTGCCCGAGAAAGCAACGGTTGGTATAACACTTTTACAGTTAATAAGGGTTCAAAAAATGGAATTAAGGTGGGAATGAACGTTATTTCCGGTAACGGCCTGGTAGGTATCGTGGTAGAAGTGCGTAGAAGTACCAGCATTGTCAGAGCAGTTATTGATGATAACAGTAATATTTCCGGCATGTTTTCATCTTCCGGAGATACATGTATTGTGTCCGGTAATATGAATTCCATGAAAACAGAGGGAGACATTAATCTTTCTCAGATATCCCTGAATGCCAGTGTAATTAATAACGAGGAAGTTGTTACATCTCACATTTCAGATCAGTTTCTTCCCGGTATCCTTATAGGTTATGTTACCGGTGTTTATGTGGACTCCAGTAATATGTCCATGAAGGGGACCCTGGTTCCTGCAGTGGATTTTGAGCATTTAAAAACCGTTCTTATTATTACTCAGTTAAATGATAACGAAGACTAAATTAAATGATAGTCGTAAGAGACTGTAAATATCACTTATTTTTGAAATTAGGGGGCATATGCTTAGAATCATAATTACAATAATTGAGCTTTTCGTATGCCTGCTGCTTCAGACGAGTGTGTTCAGTTATTTTCAAATATCAGGCGTAGTGCCTGATATTCTTCTTATTCTGATAGTTTCACTGGCTTATTATAAGGGCCAGAATCAGGCTATAATCGTTGGATTTTTTGCAGGATTTCTTTTGGATATTGTTTCAGCAGGGACCATAGGTATTACATCTGTAATATATATGACGATAGCTTATGTTTCAGGCTTTGCTCATAAGCTTTATGCAAAACAGGATTTTATCATTCCCAATGTACTTATTGGGGTGGGTGAATTATTTTATACCTTTGCCTGCTACCTGACAGGATTTTTCCTTATGGGTAATCTTAATATAGGTCTCCTGTTTTTTAATACTATGATGCCAAGAACGGTATATACGTTTTTGACAGGACTGTTCCTTTACCCGCTATTTCATATTATCCACAGATTATTACTTAAGGTTGAAGGTGTAGAAGATCGTGATTTCACAAATTCTTAAAACAATTAAAGAGATTCTTTCTTCGAGAATTTTTTATATCTACTTGGTTTTTATTGCCTTGGCGGCAATTCTTTCTTACAGACTGTACAATCTGCAGATTGTTAAGGGAGGAGAAGGGGAGGTTACTACCAATGATACCATTACCGTGGTGGAGCGTTATATCCCTGCTACCCGCGGTCTTATTTATGATAAGCAAGGGAGACTTTTAGCTTACAATGAGCTGAGTTATGCCGTATTTCTTCAGGATACTGCTCTATTTGAGACTGTTGCTGAGAAAAATGCCATGATTCACAGGCTTTGCAGCACTCTCAGAAAATGTGGCTATGAGCCTGAACTGTCTTTTGCTATTGAATTTGACGAAGAAGGCAAATTACAGTTCAATATAGAGGGCAACGCCTTACTCAGATTTAAGAAAAATGCCTATGGGCTTCAGAGTGTCAGGCAGCTTACAGAAGCTCAGATTAATTCTACAGCTGAAGAATTATTTGAATTTCTTTGTCATGGCGATAAGAGTGTGGCTATGTTCAACGTTTCCGATGAATATACTCTTGAGGAAAAGCTGGATATCGTAATGGTAAGATATTACTTTTTTACCAGTACCGATAAATCTCAGCAGTATACTATGGCTTCCAATGTGGACGATAAGTGTATTGCGGCCATTATGGAAGCATCAGGAGATATGCCGGGTGTATCTATCGCTCAGCAGACCAGAAGAATATACAATCACAGTATTTATTTTTCACATATTATCGGTTATACCGGTCTTATCAACGAAAATGAGCTGGAAGACTTTAAAGAGAACGGTAAGATTACATATACTTCCACAGATCATGTTGGAAAAATGGGGCTTGAGCTGGCTCAGGAGGAAATCCTGGCAGGTGAAAAGGGTATAGAAAAGCTGGTTATGAGAAACGGCAAGATTATTTCTTCCGAAATCATAAAAGAGCCTGTTCCCGGACAGAATATATATCTTACTCTGGATGTGGAATTACAGAGAGATTATTTCTATATTCTGCAGAATCGTATTGCGGAGATAATTAACGCAGCTATTGTACCTAATCTGGATTATGGTACCAGAGGCGAATCATCTGATAATATTACTATACCGATTTATGAAGTGTATTATGCTTTATTTAAGAATCATGCTCTTGATTTTCAACACTTTAAGGCTGAAGATGCTTCTTCTGTAGAAAAAGCCGTATATAAGCAGTATGAAAACTATGATACTTATGTAAAGAAGATTTTGGAAAGTTATGTGGCCTGGGGCAATACAAAAAAGGCTACAACCCTTACCAGTACCATGAGAGATTACCTTGATTATTTTTATGACTGTATGCATAAAAAAGGTTATTTCCCGGCTGAAAATGTTAATACTAACGATCAGGGATATCTGGATTATTTTAACAATCGTATTTCTTTTTATGAGTATATTGTGCATGCTATTGAATCCGAGTGGATTGATCTGGAAGCACTGGGGATTGCCGGATTATATCTTACTACTGAGGAGATATACGATATCCTTATGGAAAAGACCTTTGAGTGTCTGGAGGATAATAGTATTTATGATTTAATGATTTACAGATCTCTGATCTTTGAGTATAAATTATCCGGTAAGCAAATTTGTCTTTTATTATTTGATCAGAATGTGTTAGAATATAATAATAGTGATTATAACGCTGTTAACAGGGGCTCTGTTAGTCCTTACGATTTTATAAAAGATAAGATTGCCAAGCAGGAAATTACTCCTGCACAGCTGGCTTTGGAGCCCTGCAGTGGTGCTTTGGTACAGACGGATATTAATACCGGTGCTTATATTGCCATGGTTACATATCCGACATTTGATAATAACAGACTGGCCAATAAGATTGACTGGGATTACTATCAGAGCCTGGTTAATGACTATTCCAGCCCTATGTACAGTCGTGCTACACAGGCGAGAACATCCACGGGATCTTCCATTAAGCCTATGACAGCCTGTCTTGGCATTATGAATAATGTTATTAATACTACTGAACAGATCTATGATGAGATTATTTTTACCAAGGTAGATCCCAGCCCCAGCTGTTCAGCCAAAAACGGACATAAATTCCAGAATATGTCTCAGGCTATTGCCAATTCCTGTAACTACTACTTCTATGAGATTGGTTACAGACTGGGTATGAAAGGATCTTCCACATATTCGGATCAACGAGGTATCGATTATTATAATGAATGCGCCAAGCTTTTTGGCTTTGGTGATTACACAGGTATCGAGATTCCTGAAAGCCTGTCTGAGATTTCAAGTGTGGATATTATCAGATCAGCCATAGGCTATGGTAACAAATTTACTATTGCTCAGATGGGAAGATATGTTACGGTGGTGGCTACAAAGGGTACAGTTTATAAAATGACCCTGGTGGATAAGATTACCGATAAGGATGATAATATAGTCTACAGCCTTACTCCACAGATAATCAGAAAGATTACCAATGTTTCCTCTACTGCTTGGAAGGCCGTCCATGAAGGCATGAAGGGCAGTATTACCGGTACCGGTAGTGTTAGAAGAGCATTTGCACTTCTTCCTCAGGCTGCCTGCGGAAAGACCGGTACTGCAGTTGTTTCCAACTACGATCCCGCGTCCTCCCTGCATATATCTTTTTATCCGGCAGACAAGCCTGAGACTGCACTGGCATGTTTTATTTTAAATGGCTATTCAGGCGGTAATTCAGGTGTTTTGGCAGCACGAATTCTTTGCAGATATTATAATATTTCTTCGAATAACAATGATACCGGTGCTGATATTATTGTTATACCAGACTAAAATAAAAGAAAAATAAGAAAGGACTTTGATTTTGGGCAGACTTGTTTCATTAAAAGGAAATAAATACGGAATCACAGTTTTTGTTACTCCCAGTGCTTCGTTTGAAGAAGCAAAGAGCGAGGCAGGAGAAATGTTTGCTTCCTCAAAAATGTTTTCAAATCAGAAGATAGCTGTGGGATTTGAAGGAAAACTCCTTTCTGATTTTGAAAAAGAGGAATTTGTAAAAACTATAGCTGAAGCAGGTAATTTTCAATGCATATGCATAATGGATTTTTCTATTGGTACGGAAGAAAGATTTAAAGCTGCTGTAGAGCGTAGCCTCCAAGAAGAGGAGGAAGAGCGACACAAGGCTATTATGGACAGTGAAGTTATTAAAAAATATCAGGAAGACGTAGATAAGCTTCTGGCTGAGATTACTTCACTACGTGGCAAGGTCCAGGAAAAAGATGAAAAAATAGCAGAACTTGCAGGTAATCTTGCGGTTCAGGCTCCATCTGATGTTTCTAATCTGGCCAAGTTTTATAAGGGGAATTTACGTTCGGGATTTGTTCTGGATGATGAGAGCAGTCTTGTTATAGTAGGAGATGTAAATGCCGGTTCTGAGGTAGTTTCAGGAGGCAATATCATAATTCTGGGTACACTTCGTGGTAGTGCCAGGGCAGGCGCTAAGGGCAATAAAGACGCTTTTGTATTTGCGCTTAATATGCAGCCCATGCAGGTGTCTATTGCAGATCTGGTAGCCAGAGCAGGGGACAGCTCCTCAAAAAGTGAGAGTCATGAACCATCAATTGCGATTATTAGGAACGACTCTATTGCAATTGAGCTCGCAACAAAAACGGTTCTAAATGATATAAATATTTAAATTGGAGGCTTCAAAATGGGAGAGGTTATCGTTGTAACATCCGGTAAGGGCGGTGTTGGTAAGACTACTACTACTGCTAATGTAGGTACCGGACTTGCAAAGCTCAATAAGAGCGTTGTATTGATCGATATGGATATCGGTCTTAGAAATCTTGATGTCGTTATGGGCTTGGAAAACAGAATTGTTTACAATCTTGTTGACGTTATCGAGCAGAAGTGTAAGATTAATCAGGCTTTTATTAAGGTTAAGGGATTTAATAATTTCTACCTGTTGCCTTGTGCACAGACCAGAGATAAGACTTCTGTTACACCTGAGCAGATGAAGGCTCTTACAGATACTCTTAAGACTGAATTTGATTATGTTCTTCTTGATTGTCCTGCCGGTATTGAACAGGGCTTTAAGAATGCTATAGCTGGTGCTGATCGTGCGTTAGTAGTTACTACACCTGAGGTATCTGCTGTTAGAGATGCAGATCGTATTATTGGTCTTCTGGATGCTAACGAGATTAAAAAGCATGATTTGATTGTAAATCGTCTTAGAATCGACATGGTTGAGCGTGGCGATATGATGTCTGCCAATGATGTTCTTGACATCCTGTCAGTTGATCTTATTGGTATTGTACCTGATGATGAGAATATCGTTATTTCTACCAACCAGGGCGTTCCGCTGGTAGGAGATGATTCTCTTGCAGGTAAGGCATTTATGAATATTTGTCGTCGTGTAACAGGTGAAACGGTTGAGTTCTTGGATCTTAAAAAGAAGGGCAACATTTTCACAAATCTCTTTAAGAAGAAAAAGTAGGGGGGGACTATATAATGGCGTTTACATTTTTTAATAAACAAAAAAAGTCCAGCTCCAGTGCCAAGAACAGACTTGAAATGCTTCTTTACATGGAGAGACTTGGACTTTCTCCTGAAACCATGGAGCAGATGAAAATCGAAATTATCGATGTTGTAAAAAAATACATTGATATTGATGAAGACAATTTTGATCTTAAAGTCAATCGTGACGGTAACGTCAACATGGGTTCGCTTTATACCAACATTCCAATCAAAGAAGGCAATAGAAGATAGTTTATGAAGAAAATTTGGTTCAGACTCCAATCCTACAATTTTAGATCTTACAGCATGGTAATTTTGCTGATAGCTATAATTCTTGGTGGGATTGGAGCTGCCACACTTTATATTATGCCGGGAGTTACAGATGAGACTCTTTATATAAAGCAAATTATAGGTGTTGCTTTCGGTGTGGGTTTATGTGTAGTTGTTTCATTATTTGATTATCGTTTTATTGCAAAATGTTGGATAATTCTGTATATTATAAATATAGGATTATTACTGGCAGTTAAATTCACCAAATTTGGTATCAGCAGATATGGTGCTACCCGTTGGCTGGGCTTAACATCCGGAGATAAGATTATTGTTTCTTTTCAGCCGTCAGAGATTACAAAGCTGGCACTGATTATAGGTATGGCCAAAATATATTTCATGCTAAAAGACAGGGCCGAGAAGTGGTATACTATTTTTATAGTAGGTATTGCTTTTGCTATTCCCACCTTTTTGGTTCTTAAGCAGCCGGATCTTTCCACCAGTATTGTTTTGATTCTGCT
>JAZUFN010000130.1:0-7765 GCA_045640725.1 Lachnospiraceae bacterium | reverse complement strand
TTCTAACAAGATTTCCATCGAGGGTAATACAGATATTGCATTCACAGATGATACAGCGAAGAGAATGGAAGCCTACGGTTTCCAGGTTATCACTGTAGAAAACGGCAATGATATGGACGCTGTTGGCCGTGCTATTGATGAGGCAAAGGCTGACACTACAAAGCCATCCTGCATTATCTGCAAGACTCAGATTGGTTATGGATGTCCTGCCAAGCAGGGTAAGGCATCAGCCCATGGTGAGCCTTTAGGAGAAGAAAATGTACTGGCACTTAAGGAAAATCTTGGTTGGCCCAGCACAGAAGCTTTCTTTGTACCTCAGGAAGTATATGATAACTACGCAGCTATCACAAAGAGTCTTGCACCTGCTGAAGAAGCATGGAACAAGATGTTTGCTGAGTACTGTGAGAAGTTCCCTGAGATGAAAAAAGCTTGGGATGATGAATTCAATATGGACATTGCATGTCCTCTTATTGATGATGAAGAGTTCTGGAAGTTTGAGGATAAGGCTGAGGCTACCAGAAATCTTTCCGGCATGGTCATCAACAGACTTAAGGATAAAGTACCAAGCCTTATGGGTGGTGCAGCAGACCTTTCTCCTTCTACCAAGACTTATATGAAGGATATGGGTGATTTTGGTCACGATGACAGACTGGGACGCAACATGCACTTCGGTGTACGTGAGCTGGCTATGACTGCTATAGGTAATGGTATGACTCTGCATGGACTTAGAGGATTCGTATCTACTTTCTTCGTATTCTCTGACTATGTAAAGCCTATGGCCAGACTTTCATCCCTTATGAGAATTCCTACCACTTATGTACTTACACATGACTCTATCGGTGTAGGTGAAGATGGACCTACTCATGAGCCTATTGAGCAGCTGGCAATGCTTAGATCTATGCCTAATTTCCATGTATTCCGTCCTGCTGATGCTACAGAGACTATTGCAGCTTGGTATTCAGCAGTTACATCCAAGGAGACACCTACAGCTCTGGTTCTTACCCGTCAGAATCTGCCTCAGCTGGCAGGCTCTTCCAAGGAAGCTCTTAAGGGTGCATATGTTCTTCAGGATTCAGCTAAGGCTACACCTGACGCTATCATCATTGCTACAGGCTCTGAAGTACAGTGGGCAGTTAACGCTAAGGCTGAGCTTATCAAAGAAGGTATCCATGTAAGAGTAGTATCTATGCCTTGTATGGATATATTTGAGGAGCAGTCTGCAGAGTACAAAGAGAGCGTACTTCCAAAGAACGTTCGTGCACGTGTGGCAGTAGAGGCTCTTGGCGATTTTGGTTGGGGCAAGTATGTAGGTCTTGATGGCGAGACAGTTACCATGACAGGCTTTGGCGCATCTGCACCATTCTCTGTTCTCTTCCCTAAATTTGGCTTTACTACCGAGAATGTAGTGGCTAAGGTAAAGAAGGTTCTTGGTAAATAAGAGCTTTTAGTAGGTGTTTAAATGAAAAATGAATTATTAACTATCGGGCCCGTAACTGTGTACGGTTATGGGCTCATGATAGCCATAGGTGTACTTGCAGCCTATTTTTTAGGCGAATTTAGAGCAAAGCGCAGAAAATGGGACTATGATATAGTATTTGGCGTTACTATGTGGGCTATGATTGGTGGTGTATTGGGTGCTAAGCTCCTTTACATCATTACAGACATAAAAAACATAATTGCCAATCCATCTATTCTCCTTGATTTCGGTAATGGACTGGTAATATATGGCGGACTCATTTGTGGTGTTTTATCTGTTATCGTCTATTGCAAGATAAAGAAAGTATATATTCCTCAGTGGTTTGATGTGCTTATCCCAAGTGTTCCGCTGGGTCAGGCATTTGGACGTCTTGGCTGTTTCATGGCAGGTTGCTGTTATGGTGCCGAGACAGACAGCTGGTTCTCCGTTGTATTTAAAAATTCAGATTTTGCGCCAAATCACGTTCATCTTTATCCGACACAGCTGATGTCTTCAGCAGGTAATTTTATCCATTTTATTCTGCTTATGTATGTAATGCCTCGCTTCTTTAAAAAGCCGGGACAGGTAGTTTCTTCTTATATGATTTTCTATAGTATAGGAAGATTCGTCATAGAATTTTTCCGTGGTGATGAAGTACGTGGCCAGATAGGTCCGTTTTCAACATCCCAGTTTATTTCCATATTTATTTTACTGGGCGGCATCGCGTTATTCACCTTCTTTACCATCAAGAATTATCCGGTTATGGATCTGACGGTAAAGCCTGCGGAAAAAGAAGAGAAGACAGAAGAAGTAAAAGAAGAAAACTGATATGTCTGATATTGCTTGCACAGCATGTCCCAGAGCCTGCGGAGCTTTACGACAGGATGCAGCTTCTTTGGGAGTATGTTCGGTAGAAAATAGAATAAAGATTTCCAGAGCGGCTCTTCACTATTGGGAAGAGCCGTGTTTGTCTGGAAAAAATGGTAGCGGCACTATTTTTTTCTCGGGATGTAATCTGAAATGTGTTTACTGCCAGAATAAAAATATATCTGCAGGACAGATGGGATATTATCTCACAGAAGACGAGCTGGTCCGGGAAATGTATAGTCTTAAGGATCAGGGAGCTCATAATATAAATCTGGTTACCCCATCCCATTACTATCTTCAGATAAAATCCGCGCTACAGCGGGTTAAAACAGATATTGGGATACCTATTATTTCCAATACATCTTCTTATGATTCGGTAAACGTGTTAAAGGAGATGGAAGGGGTAATCGATATTTATCTGGCTGATTTTAAATATATATCCCCGGACATAGCAGCTAAATATAGCAAGGCTCCGGATTATCCGAAGGTCGCTAAAGCTGCAATAGCAGAAATGTTCAGACAAGTAGGCCCCTGTGAATTTGATGATTCCGGGATGATGAAAAAGGGAGTTTTAGTAAGGAATCTGCTTTTACCCGGTCATGTGAAAGAATCTGTTGAGGCAATCAGATACATATATGAGACCTATGGCGATAATGTATTTATAAGCATTATGAGTCAATATACTCCCTATAAAATTTCAGAAGAATATCCTGAATTAAACAGACAAATCACCAAGCGAGAGTACAAAAGACTCCTGGATCAGGTAATGGATATGGGTGTATCCAATGCCTTTATCCAGGAGGGAGAAGTTGCTAAAGAAAGTTTTATTCCAGATTTTCAGAATAGTAACCCCAGAAGTAATCAGTGAGGTAGTCTATGTAAAGGTCCTTAGGGACCTTTATTTTTATTGGATTATTCAAGCCGGATAAAAGGTTAGTGCCCACTTCCGGTCGGCTACTGCATTGAATAATAATCTCCTCAAGGCGCTCACAATCCTCGAAGATAGCACCCTGCAAGGCCACTACCTTCTTATCATCCAAAGTATCAGGAATGGTAATAACTTTATTATCAATCAGTGTAGATGTGATGCCTGTAATATAGACGCTGTCTTCTGATACAAGGCATTTGAAGCCCTGAATATCCTTTGGGATTGCGATAGTCACATAAAGTGGAGGCGGTGTAGGAAAAGCAGTAAGCGTTTCACTTACATTACCCTGAAGTCTCTTAATGTCATTGGAAAGCAAGAGTGAAAAATAGGTAGAACCGGCATCATTAACGTGAAAATTGGAATCATAAAAATAGCCCGGCTCCATAATACATCCGGAAATATTACTGCAAACAGGCGCCACCAGTTTATCTGAAAGAGTGTTTATAAAGGAAATGAGATCTTCATCGCTTGTGGGGAATATAGAAGCGCTATTTATAGGAGGAAAGCTCATGTAAACGCTGGCACCATGTTTTTCAGCCTTTTTGGTGAATTTATTAACCATATCGGCAAAGCTGTCGGTAATAATGGAAGATTTGATTTCCGGAGGATTATCCAAGGAATAGCCCAGGGACATAATATTTTCCGGACGGCGGTAGATTATATCGCCCTTTTCGTTGAAGGAAGAAGACGCATAAATGGTATGGTTATTATTTTCGCTGTTTAACGCCTTGTCGGCCTTTTTCAAATATTCAGGGAAAAAGTGGAGAAAATACTTAGTGTAATCCCAGCCGAGAGTCATAGCCATATCAGAACGTCCCTCCATGGCATATAGCAGGTATTCATAGCCTGCATAAGTAGAGTAGGTTTGAGAGGAAGGCTCAGGTAAAAGAATCACAATATCCCCCGCATTAATGTGTGGCAAAGCTAAGTCCAGCATTGGCTTGAAGCCTATAGCAGCATATAAGCCAAAATTTACCACTGGAAGACCGGTTTCTTTTTCAATGAGATCGGAATCAATCGCAAATGCTGTGGCTGAGCCTCCTATAACCACTACTTTTGGCACATCTACCTGCTTTATTCTGTCGTATTTACCCTGAAGAGCTGCATAATATGAATCAGCAAAGGCAACAGGGCGATTAATGGCATAGAAATATAATACCGCAAAAGGAATTGCGATAATCAAGGCTGTAAAAACTATATTTCGTAATAGAATCAATGGTTGAAGTGTTTTTCTCATAGTTAAAAATTAAAGTAAATAAATGAATTTGCAGAATTGGAGCCCATTAAGGACAGACCGAAAATTGCAACCAATAAACTAACGGCAGTAATAATGCCGGAAGTGACAAAAGAAAGGTTATACTTGGCAACAATAGCCTTTAAAATAGTGGTAATAAGTATAGCAACTATAGCACATATAAGTGCGATTAAAGACAAATTAAGCTCAGTCAGTGCAGGCATAAAGCCTTGCCAAGGATTAAAAACGCCAGTCAATATTTGATAAGCACTAGTGAGGTTTGGAGCTCTAAAGAGGACCCAGCCTACCGTAACAAACGCAAAGGTTAAGAGTATGAAAAATGGCCGAAATAATAAAGGAATATGTCGTTTTTTATTGTGAAGGCCGGATTTCTCCCTTAAAAAGATTTCGATTATTTGAAGTAAACTATGATATATACCCCATGCAAGGAAATTCAGACTGGCGCCGTGCCATACACCGCTTAGTATAAATACTGTGAGAATATTGAAGTTTCGTTCACCTTTTTTGACTCTGCTTCCACCCAGAGGAAAGTAAACATTGATGCGGAGCCAGGAAGTAAGGCTTATGTGCCATCTTTTCCAGAAATCAACTATTCCCATAGAGAGATAAGGGTTGTGGAAATTGTCTGTTAACTCAATGCCAAAAAGCAGGGCTGAGCCAAGGGCAATATCGGAGTAGCCTGAAAAATCAAATAATATAACAAATGAATAGGAAATGATACCAATCAGATAGGAGAGTCCGGAAAGCTCCGGAGTTACATTAAATGCCAGAGTGGCAACCGGCGTAAGAACCTCTGCTACAGCCAGCTTTTTGGCCATACCTATGGCAATAAGCGGAAGACCACGATTGATATCTTGAGATGAAAACTTGGCCAATTCCAGCCTCTTCAAGAATAAATCCGGAGCTTCTACAGGTCCGGCGAGGATCTTGGGAAAGAATAGCAGGTAAGCGAACAGATTAACAGGGGATGCTAGCGGCGTGATAATACCTAATCGTATCTGTCTTAAGTAGTAAATACTTTGCAATACACAGTAAGATAAACCCAAAGGAGCAAAGTCACCAATTTTTATGGCAGTCAATAGTCGAAGAGATGCCAAGACAGCCAGACTGAGAGAAGTCCCCAGGATAAACAGGAGATAGCTGATTTTTTCAAATTTATGAATAGCATATCCCAAAAAATAAATAATCCAGATATAAGCCATAAGCATAAGCAATTTTTCCGGAGAAATAAAAATATAAAAAGCTATACTTACCAGAAAAATCACATGGCTTTTAAATCTGGTTGGCAGCAGGTAATAGATGGTCACTGATGCCAGTAAGAACAATATGTAGTTGACTGAAGTCAGTGACATAGTACTCCTTGTTAATTGGTGTAGTGTGATGAATAAAGGTTAAAGTGTTTTTTTAAGTCTTGAATCAGTATTTCGGTACGTCGCGCAGCACCTTCCAAAGTGGTGTGATAGTAGTTATCATAAAACAAGTTATCAGTAAAAGCATAATCCCTGGGATCTGAAATAATATAACAGTTGGGACTAATATTTGAATAAAGCATGTTCAAGAGAGTCTGAACACTTCTGGAGAATTTTTCAGTAATTTCTTTTACGTAGACCGGTGGGAAGGTAAAAAGACAAATGGCCCCTCTATTAGTAAAATCATCTACATAAGAATTGATTAAATTAAAGCCCTTATTAGTCGCTATTCCGGTGGAAATAGAGGTAAACACTTGATTGTTTTTAGCAGGTCTGACATAGGCTAAATCACCATATTCGTTGAAATAGCTTCTATTTATGTATGGATCCGGAAGTTTACCGCTTTTTATGGAGCTACGAAGCAGATTCATGGCATCTACGAAAGAATCCAATACTGCCGGGCAAGCGTTGACATCTATGGTGTTAAGCATATTCAGATTGGTAGTAAAACTATGCCAGATAGTAGCCTGTACAGGATCTGTAGTGCCATAGGTGGAGCTGTAATATTCAGGAGCCAGAATAACTATATCACCATCGTTTATGTAAGGACTGATAAGCTGAAGAGAAACGTGCATTCCGGTCAAATAAGAGGCGCCAAAGTTAATTACCTCATAGTCAGGAAAAACTTCCATAAGAAGCTGGCTGGACAGACCAAACGATACGGACGAACCACCAACTACTATTATTTTTTTGCCGGTTATATTTTGAAGTCTTACAAATTTATCAGCAGTAGCTGAATCATATGAGGCAAAAAAGCGGTTTTCATAAGTAGCTATAATTCTAAGATTCTTAAAATTTGGACAGTTGGATATGGCGTTATTATTAACGCTTTCCATGGTCTGGGGCAGAATGAGTGTAGTGAAATCCTGACAATTGCATATGGTGGCAGGCTTTATAATTTTCATACCCACAGGGAAAACAACAGTGGTAAGTCCTTCGATATTATCAAAAGCACCCGGTTCAATATCTGTAACAGGTACGCCATTAATAAATGGTGGAATACTTACTATACCATTTATGGGAGTACCTTTGAATTTTTCGATAAGATAGTTAGAATTTACAATCTGACCTTCAAATTCTTCTGACTCAGCGTATTTGTATTCCTGAGGATAGAGCAGCAAATCCTGGTGGCCGATGGTCACCATTGAGCCAAGAGCATAGTAGTCGCCTGAAAAATCTGAGGCGGTGTTATATCCGATAAGGCTGTAATAGCTGGTAGTTATTTCTTCTACATCGCCTAGTGGTAAGGTAACAACTGTTCCGGGAGTAAGATTTTCGTAGCCCGGAAGAATGGTAGGCTCACCGTTTGTTACAAGAATGACATTGAAGGTATTGCGTTCTGGTGCGGGGATTTCCTCAAAAGCTATGTCCACGATGCTGTTACCTTCTACGGTGAATTCAAAATCGTCATTATCATTGGGCTTGCGGAAAATATCATTAACTTTAATAGATTTAAGTTTGTATCCCTCGTCGGGTGTGATGGAAATGGAGATGGTATCTCCCAGCTTGATTTTCGATAATTGGCTGGCTACAGCCTGTCCCCCTTCTCCAACATTTAGCTTAAGATTGCAGTACTCGCCCAGTGAAAGGTAAAGGGTGCAGGAGGTATTAATAGAGCCGAAATTTGCATAGCCATTAATTAATGTATATTGATCAGATTCCTTAATATAATGATTATCGTCGGTAGATATTTGAAAAGATACATTAGAGCCCGGAAACAGTTTTTGCGGATTATCCCCGCTAATAACAAGTCCTTGAGCAGGCTGCAAAGCAACAAAAACCATACCGGA
>JAZUFN010000129.1:0-8282 GCA_045640725.1 Lachnospiraceae bacterium | reverse complement strand
CTATGATCAGTTTTTCTCTGGCTCGGGTTAGCGCCACATAGAGATTACGCGCTTTTTCCGCAATAGCGGCCTTTTTCTTGACCTGCTGTAAAATGCTCCTGCCCGCGGTTTTGTGCTTTATCTTTTTTTCTGTATCCACATAGGCTGATACCAGTCCCATTTTTTCATCTATAAGGAGAGAAGCATTAACCTCCTGCAGGTTAAATTTAAAACCTGCACCGCACATAAATACTACCGGATATTCCAGACCTTTACTTTTGTGGATGGTACATAAAGTAACGCAATCCGCTGTGGCAGCGCCTCCTGCCTCCCCCATGTCATCATCTCTCTCCACCAGTCGGTCAATATAACGTAAAAAGTCGTGAAGCCCCGCATAAGAAGAATTTTCGTACTTTTTAGCAAGCGTCACCAGATAATCCAGATTGGCTGCTCTGGACTCTCCTCCGGGCAATACTGTTACAGCATCCTTATATCCGGTCAGCTCATAGAGCTTTTCCACTATCTCATGAACAGTTCTGTAACTTGCCTCTTCTCTCATTTGTGCCAGTAGCTTAAGAATACCCTGTGCTTTTTCATGTCCTGCAGAAGCTGCCGCCTTTACCATATCATAAAGGCTCTTTTGATGCCCGCTTTCCGTTTTCTGACCATAGTGTATTTTTAGCTCTGCCAAATTCTCTGCCGTAAACCCACCAAAGTCTGAGAATAGAACAGCCGCCATAGGCAGATCACTGTAAGGATTGTCCAGTACCCGCAGAAAAGCCATGGTTTTTTCTATCTCTACAGCCTGAAAAAAGCCGGTAGCACTCTCAGCCTGAACAGGGATGCCAAGGGCGTTAAAGGCATTTATAAAACGATCACTTACATTCTTATTTTTGGGCACTAATACTGCAATATCAGAGTACCTGAGCTCTCTGGTACGGAGACTTCCGTCCTCCGCAGGCTTATCACTCACCTGAAAGTTTTCCCGGAAAAGCTGCAGAATCCTATGTCCCGTGGCTATTGCCTCGTCGTATATCTTGTCCTTGATACTGTTTTCAATCCTGATATCATTTTCGCCCAGATGCTGTGTATCTTCCTCAGCCATCTCTTCGCTTTCGGCCGTTACCAAAATGATTTCCGTATCATTAGCATCTGTATCCGGCGTATAGGCGGTAGAACCATAGTAGAGAGCAGCCGGAGCATCGTATTCAATCTCTGCTATATCCCGACGCATGATTCCTCTCATGATAATGTTGATGCTGTCCAGCACTGCTTTCCTACTTCTGAAGTTCATGGACAGATCAATCTTTCTGTATTCACCCTCGTAGCTGAATTTATTATACTTCTTGGTAAACAGCTCCGGACGGGCATTTCTGAAGGAGTAGATGGACTGCTTTACGTCTCCTACCATAAATAAATTGGGTTCTCCCTCATATTCTCCTGAAATAGCCCATAACATGTACTCCTGCAGATAGCTGGAATCCTGATATTCATCAATCATAATGGCGTCGTAATTTTTGCGCATTTCCATAGCTCGCTCAGAGGGCATGACGTCCCCATTATTATTAACACAAAGGATTTTATAGGCCATATGGGCAATATCAGAAAAGCCATATGCATTATTTTCCCTTTTGGCAGCATCCATACGTAGCAAAAATTCTTTGGTCTCTGCTATAAGTGCCTTAATGGCAACATTGCTGCCCTCACGCATTTCATCGTGTTTTTCCAGGCTACAGGCAAAGTATCCTTCTGCCATACCGGTCAATATCTTTTTGTAGCTTTTCCTAATTTCCTGGACCTGTTTTACCAGTATCTCATCATCCTCTTTGCCTTTTCTGCCAATGGCCTTGGGCAAATCCACATGCATTCTTTCTCTAAGAGTATCATATTCAGCGATTGCTTCCTTGATGTGATTTATGATCCTGGCATCCTCTTCCAGCGACGCCAGATAGCCCTTTGGCCCGCCTATTTCATTACACATCTCCACGGCTCGGGTATTCATGCGAAGGATCTCATTTACAGAGCGCAGTGTATCTGCCATCATAGCTTCATAAAAAGGTCCCTCGGAAAATTTAACATCCTGAATGGCCGGCAGTGAGTCCAGCCAGTACTCCGGATCAGGAGTATTTTGAGCCACATGATACAGCTGTAATACCATGGACTTGGCCGCTGCATCACTTTTATAAGAGCCAAAGCTTCGTACCAGTATTCTGAAAGGATCTTCCGGCAGTCCGGCACTCCTTACAAATTCATCTTGAAAAAGCTCCTCCAGTATGTCTTCTTCCAACAATTTGCCTGCTGCTTCATCCTCGGTGCCAAAGCCCGGATCTATCTGAAGCTCTTCAAAATTCTCTCTGACTACAGCAGTACAAAAAGAGTCAATGGTGGATATCTGGGCATTTATAATGGTAGCGGCCTGTTGTTGCAAATGAACATTGGAAGGGTCTCGCTCCAGTGCTTCTTCAATAGCCTTGCGTATTCTCTCCTTCATCTCAGCAGCTGCTGCTCTGGTAAAGGTTACGATAAGCATACGTCCTATATCTGCAGGCTTTTTCTTATCCGTTATCTTTTCAATTATTCTTTTTACCAGCACCGCTGTCTTGCCTGACCCCGCAGCCGCTGCCACCAAAAGAGAGCAGTTGGAGGCATCTACCACTTTTTGCTGATCAGCTGTTAGTTTTACTTCAGCCATTTGTATTCTTGCCCTCCTCTCTCTTCATTCTGGCAATGACCTCATCTTTTTTCAGGCTCTTCATAGTCCTGTAGGAATCACCGCAGGCTGTATCAAAGCCACAGACCGCATGAAATTCACAATATACGCAGCTCAGCGACTTTCCGTCACCAACAGGCTGTCTCTTTATATTGCCCGACATAATGTCTGCGCTCTGCTTCTGCACTTTTTTCTCTGCATAGGTCAGAATAGTACGAAATTCATCATCTGTAGCCGTTTGCTTATTTTCTCTCACGTCCCCATCCTTTTTTACGGAAACGGCTATTTTTCCGGACTTGGTCTCCGGCTGCAGCATACCACTGCCATTGTCAAACACCGAGTCCAGGGCTATCAGAACATCATCCCTTACGTTAATTAATCCCGTAGGCATGAAATTGGCCTTTTTTTCATTCTCGATGGACTGACTCATATCCTCATGTTCTTCTGCCTCTGTCATGTCCAGGATAGGATCATTTATAACATTGTAGAGAAGCGCTGCGGGAATGGAATTTTTCTCATCTCTGGTCTCCTCCCGCATGTAAAGCGGCAGCTGCAGACTCTTTCCATAGTAAAGCTCCGACAGATTCACTTCATGTTTGGAAGACTTGTAATCCACTATCTTCACCGCTTTTTTCCCATCGATATCACAGCTGTCGATACGGTCTATTTTTCCTACAAATTCAAATTGGTCTGTGGAAAACCTGAAGGGCTTTTCAAATTCATCAGGCTCAAACCGGGTATCACGAAGCTGCTCTGTCATCATTTCTACCGTAACCTTGAGGGCCTCTTCCACTCTTTCTTCTACATAGCTGTTTTTCTCATTATCTTTGAAAATACCTTCCTTGTAGCTGTCTGTGGCTTTATGAGAGCATATTGAAATGATCTCATCTCTGGTAATCTTGTCTACCTCTGTCCATCGCAGGCTCCTGTCTTTCAGCTCTTTACCGTAAGCTTCCAGAGCACTGTGAGCGACATCACCAAAATCAATGGCTGACAGCTCATACTTCTCAGCCTGCAAAAGTCGTAATCCATAATTTAAAAAGTGCATAAATGGACATTTAGCAAAATTTTCCAAACGTGACACACTTCCATACAGCTTTTCACCATACAGTGCCCTGGCTGTTTCACGGGAAAGTTGCTCCTCCGCCCTGCCGTTTGCAGCTAAAACAGCACCGTTTCTTTCACGTTTTTGGGAAAGAATATAGCTTTTTCCCAGGTCATTCTGTAAGATTCTTTCATCCTCCGATAACTGCTCCCAAGTAGTCACAGAAAGCTTTGGGAATATAGTCTGAAGCTCTCTGACTACCTGAGAGACCTGAAGGACAGTGCCTTCCTTGTCTCTGCCTGCCCAAGAGATGTATAGTCTTTCTCCGGGCTTAGTAAGGGCCAGATAGGTATAGAATCTGTCATTTCCTATTTTCTTCATTGAGTCAGGAGATAGGGTAATCCCCAGACCGGAAAGGGTTTGTTTATCCTTGTCAGTAAGGATTGGCCGTTTGGCTGCAGGTCTGGGCAACATGCCCTCGTTAGCTCCCAATAGGAAAAGGACCTTAATGCCCTTAAGTCTGGTACGCTCCATGTCGCCGATAATAATCTGCTCAGCACCCTTGGGCACCATGCCTACTTTGGCTTCCATAAGGCCGGCTTCGCATATACCGCGGAATTCCTGTGCAGTAATCTCGTCATTACCCAGAAAAGCCTCCATCTGCTTAAGTATCTCCAGCACCTCACCGTATACCTTTTCGTATACCTGTGCATTCAGTAGCTCGCCCTTTTCCTTAAGAGCATCAGCTTTTTCAAACAGCTTGTCCTCCACCCCAAAAGCTTCCAAAGTGGATACCAAAAGTCTGGAAAAATCAGCAGCTTTTTGAGCTTTAAGCCTGATAATTCGCCTAAGTATTTTGTAGAGTCTTTCTCTGGTGGCATTTACCTTGTCCAGATTGATTTCCAGTTTACCGTAATACTCTTTGGTAAAGGGCTTATCAAAAGTACTTCCTTTAATCCCCAGTGCCGTGCAGTAGGTTTCCAAAAGGCAGGCATCCTCGTGCTCTATGCCTGACAGACTGTTCTTCGCAATGGATATTGCAATATCGATATCATTTCCCTTTTCCATCAGCTTTAAAAGCTGCATTACGAAGCCTGCGCACTCATTTTCATACAGACTTCTTTTTCTGTCCATAAATACATTTCCGGAAATTCGTGACAACTCTTCATAGACCTTTTCTCCATAAGCATCCAGGTCGCTGACCAGCACTGCAATATCATTTAATCGGTAATTTTCTTCACGCAGGAGCTTTTCTATACGAATAGCCACATACTTGGCCTCAGCCTTAATATCTGTCGCTTGAAAAAGCGTAACTGCATTTGTTTCACAGGCCTTTTTCTGAGGCGCATACAGGCTGTTTTTAAGGGCCTCCAGGCCGGCGTCTGCATATTTATTGTAAGAAGTAAAGACAGGCTCTTCTATGTCTGTCTTCATGGCATCTGCAAGCTCAGTCAGCTGAGCGACAGCTTCCTTACTCATATTAAAAAGCTGATAGGGCTTCAGCGCCTTTTTATAGGATACTTCATCTATGGTAATGGCACACTTTACATCCAGTGTCAGCTTAAGAATTTTCTTTAATATCTCATTCTGAGAAGGTGTGAAGCCGGTGAAGCCGTCCAATATAACCACTGACTCCCTAAATACGCCGCTTTTTTCTGCCAGCTGGGCAAAACGGTCAAAACGCCCCTCCTGAGTCACTCTCTTTGCTCCCAGATAGCTCTCCACCCCTGTTAAAAGGGTCAGAGCATCCTGCAGCTTATTCCTAAGGCGTCCGTCTCCCCCCTGCTCTATGGCCTTCTGCAATATCTCCTCATTAACAGAATACTGCATAAGCTCGGATATCAGTGCCTTGGTCTCAGCCACAAAGCCAGGAAAGGCTGCATTCCTGCGGTATAGTACCAGGTCGTCTTTTTTATCCAGCAGTACTTTTTTTATAATCATGCTTTTGGCTATCTCCGGTAAAAATTCCGGTGCCAGACCGGACATTACCCCAAAAGCCTTATCCGAAAGTCTCTTTAAGCTGGTGACATCAATATTCATAATGCCTTTACAGTCAGGGCGCGCCAGAAGATCCCACTGGGTAATCATGGAGAACTGCTCCGGAACTATGTAATAGTAGGTGCGCTCCGGGTGTTCCTTTGCTTCTGCCAGTACATAATCATACAGATATTTTGTTTTTCCGCTGCCCGCAGGGCCTAATATAAATTGTAAAGCCATTTTTTTGCTCCTCATTTTTCTATATCCATTATAGCCAAACTTGTGAGACAAAAAAAGAGCAGGAAGCAAAGTCCTGCTCAAATTTTTATTATTCTACAAAAGCACGATTAAAGTTCTTTTTACCACGCTTTACTACCAGGCCCTCTCCCTTAAGCTGGTCCATAGTAAAGGTTTTCTTAAAGTCTGTAACCTTTTCGTCTGCTACAGAAACACCACCCTGCTCGACGTTACGTCTGCCTTCGGATCTGTTGGTCACCAGTCCTGTCTTTACCAGAAGGGATACAATGTCGATGGCACCGTCTGTGAAATCCTCAGCAGCAAGGGCTGTGGAAGGCATGTTGGCAGCGTCGCCGGCGCCTGAGAAAAGTGCCTTTGCTGCTGCATCGGCCTTCTCGGCCTCTTCTTCACCATGAACCATCTTGGTCAGCTCAAATGCAAGGATTTCTTTAGCCTTGTTCAACTGTGAGCCTTCCCAGGTAGCCATGTCACGAATCTGCTCCATAGGCAGGAAGGTAAGAAGCTTAATGCACTTAATTACATCTGCACCATCAACATTTCTCCAGTACTGGTAGAAATCAAATGGTGATGTCTTGTTGGCATCCAGCCATACTGCATTACCTGCTGTCTTACCCATCTTCTTACCATTGGAATCTGTAAGAAGGGTAATAGTCATGGCATGGGCATCTTTACCCAGCTTTCTTCTGATAAGCTCAGTACCACCCAGCATGTTGGACCACTGGTCATCACCACCGAACTCCATATTACAGCCGTACTTCTGGAAAAGCATATAGAAGTCATAGCTCTGCATAATCATGTAGTTGAATTCCAGGAAAGAAAGGCCATGCTCCATACGCTGCTTGTAGCACTCTGCACGCAGCATATTGTTAACTGAGAAGCAGGCACCTACTTCACGGAGCAGGTCAACATAGTTAAGCTTAAGCAGCCAGTCAGCATTATTTACCATCATAGCCTTGCCTTCGCCGAACTCGATGAATCTCTCCATCTGGCGCTTAAAGCACTCTGCATTATGGTCAATATCCTCTTTGGTCAGCATCTTTCTCATATCAGAACGTCCTGAAGGATCGCCAATCATGGTAGTACCGCCTCCAATAAGCGCAATAGGCTTATTGCCTGCCATCTGCAGTCTCTTCATCAGTGTCAGAGCCATAAAGTGGCCTGCAGTAAGTGAATCCGCTGTACAGTCGAAGCCAATGTAGAAGGTAGCTTTACCTTCGTTAATCATCTTCTTAATTTCTTCTTCATTGGTAGTCTGGGCTATGAGTCCACGCTCTATCAGCTCGTCATAACATGTCATTTTAATGACCTCCTAATAAGTGAATTGAAGAAATATCTTACGATATTTCCTTCTTGCGCTCTAAGCCGCGCCGGCTCCCCACGAAACAAGTTCGTGGGTAATAAATATGCCTCGCCCTTAAAATAAGGACGAGGCGAAGCTTGCATCGTGATACCACCTTAATTCGCAATCAGCTCGCACTGACTGCCTTAGCAGGTACTAACATACCTTAGTCCTATAACGGTGACCCTCCGGCACAGCCTACTCATATAGATAAATACATATATCCATCCTTTCGGTGTACAGCTCCGAGACGTATTCATTTTCCGTCCTCCTGCGCCTCTCATCGGCCGGCAGCTTTCTGTAGGATTCGTAAAAAACTACTTGTTCTCTTCTTTGCTTTTCAAAATATGTGATGATTATAGCACGGAATGAATTTTTGTCAAGAGACGGCGCAAAAACGATTTTCCTTAAATGTTTCCAATACCCATATGACAGTTCACGACGTGGTAATGCTGGCCAGAGCACTTGCTCAACAGCCCAAGCTGTTACTTTTGGATGAGCCCACCAGTAGCCTGGATATCTACAATCAATACCAAGTACTTCAATTAGTAAAGGTTATTTGTAAAAATGAAGGTCTGACTGCAATAGTTGTTATTCACGACCTGAATCTTGCTCTTCGTTTCTGCGACAAATAGGTCCATTTTAAATTTAAGCACACAAAAAGTCCCCGGCGATGCCGCTCCGGCATTTTGACTCCTAGCACGATGCTAGGTGGGTGACCGCAGCCGAACTTACTGTCTTCCGCTGCGGTCAACACTTACGTGCTGAGCGAAACATCTTGCGGCCTGACATCCATCCAAGCAATATAGGAATCCCTTTTAAAGTTTGTAGGATCAAAATAGCAGGGAGTTACCGGCGGCTAAAAGCCGTTTTTCACCCCAGAGACCATCTGTATTATATCAAAATAATAATACACTGCAAGAGGTGACAGGGAAAAATTACTTTGATTTTATTTTTTTGTAATATATATAACA
>JAZUFN010000128.1:0-15711 GCA_045640725.1 Lachnospiraceae bacterium | reverse complement strand
TGATGCCCTTGAACAGGGTTCACGGTCTCAGCTGCCGCTTCGGTCCGCGCTAAGCACTCCCCACCGGGGAGTAGCGCCCCTTCTTCTGCACTGATTACCCTCTTTTTGTTAATGCGGCAGCTGATGCCCTTAAACAGGGGTCACGGTCTCAGCTGCCGCTTCGGTCCGCGCTAAGCACTCCCCACCGGGGAGTAGCGCCCCTTCTTCTGCACTAATTAACCGCTTTTTGTTAATGCGCCAACTGATGCCCTTGAACAGGGTTCACGGTCTCAGCTGCCGCTTCGGTCCGCGCTAAGCACTCCCCACCGGGGAGTAGCGTCCCTTCTTCTGCACTGATTCATAAATAGGGGAGTTTTTTTACAGCACCTTTTATTACAGTCTTGCATATTCTTCTTTTGTATAGAACTGATTGGATTTAAGATAAGCAGGGATATCTACCGACTGCCCGTTAATAAGGATATCTGCATGCTTTCTTGCAATTTCCAGAGTGTAGGTGTTTTGATTTGTAGATAACTTTCCTACACACTGAAGTCGAATTTTCAGCTTTGGATCCAATCCTTGAATAGCAAACAATGAAAGGAATCTCTTACATCTCCCCTTAAATGCTTTCTCAGGATCAAGATTATCCAAATTATCATTGTTAAACTCGAAGATAACATTAAACCACTCATCTTCCATATAGATAGTAGTGTCACAGAATTCTTCCACATATTCACGATTCTGACTGGCACGTGAAATACGTGAGAATTCCTCCAGCTCGTCCACAAAGGTAAGGAAGGACTGGAAATCAATAGCTGCTATTTTATAGGAACTATTGGTATGAGCCGCTATAGCACTCAGAATATAGCAATTGGTCAGCATCCTGGATGTATGAACTATATCTGTAGTCTCCAGCTCATTCTTCACAGTATCGAATGAAATATTGGTAAATGCATCCAGGTTCTTAAAAAGCAGGAATGAACTCATAATTCCATGCTCGTACTGCTCAAAATCATTGAAATATTTAAGATAAAAGCCTGAGTCAGGAAGAAAGAGCGCCTTAAATTCAAAGTAATTCATGGCTTTGGCCATCTCATTCCTGTCCATTTTCTGAAGATTTTCCATATTCAGTCCCACTACGTTGTTATTCTTGAATATGAAAATATTTAGCATGTCATCGTCAGTAATAGTAGTATCTTCATCCTTCAGCTTCCAGTCCAGACTGCCGCTGAAATTTCTGGAAATAAAATCAATGAATCCTTTAATATATTCCTGCTGTATATTATTATATTCGAAATTGAAGCCCCGGCTGTTACTGATAGCAAACGCAGGTAATACTTTGGAAATACTCTTATTAATCTTTTCAATTTTCTTGATAGGATAGCCCAAATCGTGGCATAAAGCAGTAATACATCTTGATGCTTCATCCTGCTCCAACACCTTCTTCATACATGCAACACCATTGGTCAAATCCTTACACTGGCTGGTATCAGTGGTACCTGAGTATTCAAACAGAGCTCCGTAGGTATCGAGGCTTTTAATCATCCCGCTGAAGCTCTCAAAAAGCTGGGCGAACTCTTCCTTTCGTCTGATGTATTCCCCGAGAAAATATACCCAAAGGCAATGTAAAGTATGATCTCTGTAAAAAGAGTCGGAGGCGAATATCAATTCCTCAAATTCCACATAGGAATCAAAGTAGCTCAAAATCTTATCGTAGCCGCTTTTATTTGGATTAAGGTAAGACATAGAAGCATCGAACAGCTCTTTCCATAGGTTCACTGCCACCTGAATCTTACGATTCATCGTAGTCTCATTCATCAACCTCTTGATATGCCCCTCTATTCTCTCCTTCTGAGCCGGCTTATTCTGCAGAAAAATAATCTTATCTTCTGCCAACTGATCCAGATAAAACTGCATAACCACATTTTCGTTAATCTTTCTGTGTTCCATTCGTAAATACGCTCCCTCACTTTAAATTTATAACGCAACGCAGTTGATTATACACTAATTGCAGCAGTAAAAGCAAGGTGGAATTATTAGCTTCCCCTGGCTCTTACTTACTAATCGCAAAAAAGAGGCTGTAAAACTCCCCTAAAAAGCAGCTATGCAAAAACCGACCACGATGCAACATTTATGAGAGTGAAACGTGACTACATGGGCAACAGAAAGTTTGTATTTAAGCATAATCAACACATTCGAGGTAACAAATATGGAAGAACCGAAGAAATTATCCACGCCCGCTCCTTTGTATGAACAGAAGTATCCAATCCGAAGGAACTTTTGGAATAATTAAATGGGACCGTTCGTACAAACGACTGTTCAAATGTGACAGGGGGACGTATCTTTTTGACACACTTTTCTAAAAAAGTGTGTCAAAAAGATACGTCCCCCTGTCACATTTCGTCCCCTGTCACATTTATTTTTTTGATTTAAAATAAAATTTCTTTTCGTTGCCGTGTATCAGACGTCCGATATTTTCTTTATGTCTCCAAATCATAAGAAGCGCTGAAGCAAATGCTAGAGCTATAGCTATGGGCTCTGCGCCAATAATCACAAGCACCACCGCTGCCCCGGTGATTGCTATCATGGTAGCCAGGGACATGTAATGCAATGTGAACAGGAAGAGGCAAAGCAGTATGAAGGCCACCAGTCCGGCTCTCCAGTCAAAGAACCAAACCGCTGCCATATTTACCAAAAAAGCTTTACCGCCTTTAAATCCATACCATACAGGCCAGTCATGTCCAATAGAAGCCATAAGAGTAGTATATGTAACTCCAATAAGCCTTAGATCATAAGAAACATTGTAGTAGTCTACATATGTCATGAAAAAAGCCTGCCATACAGCCAGTATCAGGGCACACTTACCCAGATCCAGTACCATTACAAGCCATGCCCACTTCATACCATAAACACGCTTAAAATTGGTAAAACCCGGATTGCCGCTCCCCTGCTGACGGATATCCTGATGATATATAAGCCTGGCTAAAACTATAGCAGGATTCACCCCAGCCAGCAGATAGGCTGTAGCTCCGGAGCCTACAAAGAGTAAAACAAGTAAAATTTCTCTCATATTCCTATTATTCTCCTCTTTTACTCCAAAATTATCTCGAAATCATATACTGCCTGGCCACCCTCTATTTCATACAGCTCCATACGTTTATATGTCGCAGTAACACGGTTTTTAAAGTTTTCTTTCTCTTCAGGCAGGGCATCCTTGCCATATATGACTATCATAATCTCATGATCTGCTGCATCCAATTTTTCCAGCATGTGAAAAGCAGCTTCCAACTTGTCTGTGCATGAAGAAAGCATCTGTTTTCCGGCAAAGCCAATATAATCCCCAGCTTTAATGTCCACTGAATCAATGACTGCATCACGGACTGACTTTGTGACCTGACCCGTGATAACGCCCTCCATAGCCATCATCATGTCTGACTTTATTTCTTCCTCGTTGCAGGAAACATAGGAAAGCATTGAAAGTACTGCATAGCCGTCTCCCACACTCTTGGTAGGAATAACATGTACCCTGGAAGCCTTCGCCATATTACCTGCCAGCTGAGCAGCCATTATTATATTGCCATTATTAGGCAGTACAAAGATACAATCAGCATTTACTTCGTCAAAAGCCTGTAAAAAATCCTCAGAGGAAGGATTTTTCCCCTGTCCGCCATCTATGACAAAGTCAGCTCCCAAAGACAGGAATGTATCCTTAATCCCCTGTCCTTCAGCCACTGCAATAGTGGCAAATGGCACACGCTTTTTCTCTTTTTTAGAATTCTCAGGCTCTGCAAACACGGACTCGTTGTGCTGCAAGGTCATATTCTCCACTTTCAATGTGAGGAATTCTCCGTATTTCTGCATCTCATTGAGCACTACGCCCGGAGTAAGTGTATGCACATGAACCTTTACTATGGTCCCTGTCTGAAATGCGACAATAGAATCACCTACACTCTGTAAAAAGCTAAGTATAGGGTTCAATGTAAATTCGCTGATATTTATTTTACTGTTCTGCAGCTGCAGGAGGAATTCTGTACAATAACCAAACTCCATAACGGAATCTTCCGTAAAGCCCGAAAGATCCACTGTCTTGGCCACTGATACCGGTGCCATACCTTCTGCAATCTGCTCACCTCTAAGGCTTTTAAGCATGCCCTCAATGACATAGATAAGGCCTGCACCCCCTGAATCTATAACGCCTGCCTCTTTAAGAACAGGTAATAATTCAGGAGTACGCTGAAGAGAAGCTCTCATCTCAGTCAGCATACAGGCAAAATACTCCTCCAAAGAGGAATTATCTTTCAATGCTCCTGCTGCAGCCTCAACGCCCTCTCGTGCTACTGTAAGAATAGTGCCTTCTGTAGGCTTAATTACTGAATCATATGCTCTTTTGACGCCAGCTTTAAAGGCTTCTGCGGTCTGGGCAGCTGTCGCCTCCTCCAAACCCGCAAATCCTTTACCTATCCCTGCAAAAAACTGTGAAAGTATAACCCCGGAATTTCCTCTGGCGGATAAAAGCATTCCAGTAGCAATGCTATCCGATGCCTCACACAAGGGCTTATCTTTCATGTCGCCAACATTTACGCCGCCCTGCATGGTCATACACATGTTCTCACCGGTATCTCCATCGGGGATAGGGAAAACATTCAGATCATTTACCTCATTTGCATTGGCACGAAGCATCGCTGCTCCGGAGCAAATAAGCTCATAATACTGTGAACCTGTAAGTGTAAAAGTACTCATTATCCTAAACTAACCTTCGAAGGTAACCTCCTGACCAAATGCCCATACGCCTATAGCGTCAGGTCCTATAGAAGCGCCGATGATCGGTCCTATGTAAGTGATATAAGTATCCTTAACATTAGGAATAGCTTCTCTGACCATCTGCTCAAGCTCCTTTGCCTCATCCGGGCAATCTGCGTGAAGCACATAAACTGTCTGCTTCTCAGGCTCAACAATGGTCTCTTTAAGAAGGTTAACTATTTCCTGCATGGAAGCTTTTCTTCCCTTTACTTTCTTCATGGCTGCCTTATTACCGGCTTTATCAGCAATCAAAATCGGCTTTACGCCCAGCAAATTACCGAAAAATGCTGAAGAAGCCTTTACACGACCGGCTCTCTTAAGTGCATCCAATGAGTGCACTGTAACATATTCATTTACTGTCTTAAGATCTAATGCCAGCTTATCCTTGATCTGAGTAGCATCCATGCCCTGATCTCTGTACTCTGCAGCACGAATTGCAAGCATACCCTCACCGATACAAGCGTTAAGAGAATCAATAGAGTAAACTACGCTTCCCTCATATTTTTCCATGAGCTTGAGGCCCACTACTGCGCCGGTATTAACAGAACCGGACTGCTTGCTGCAACAAGCGATATAAATAATATCAAAACCTTTTTCAAGATACTCCGTGAACTTTGCTGTAAATTCAGCCTCCGGCACCTGTGTGGTAAATACACGATTACCCTCACGCATAAGTCCATAAAGCTCCTGTGGAGTATAATACTCCCAATCGAGGCTGGCAGGTGTTTCCTTGCCCTCATAGGAAGTATTCATCTTGCAATAATCGATGTCATACCTGTCTCTAAGTTCCTTTGGCAAATCAGAACAGGAATCTGTAAGAATTTTAACTGGTCTCATAACAACTTACTCCTTATTACTTTTCATATTTACCGACGTTAAATCGGTGTCCCACGAGCAAGAATTATACTCCTTAGATAAAAAAAAGTCAAAAGATGTTGAAATCATATTTTTTTAGTGTAAAATTGTAAAAAAGCGGAGGTGGAGTTATGCCCGAACAGATAGAAGAAATCATGAAAAAACTGCATATATATATGGCTAATTGTAAAGAAAGTGCATATGGTTCTGAGGATATAATAGTATCCAAAAAAAGAATGCTGGCCCTTTTAGATGAGCTGAATCATGCAGTATATGATGTCTGTGAACAGTATGAAGCCACCAAAGAAGCCAAGACTCGTGCCCTTATGCAGGCAGAAGGCGAAGCTGCAGATATTAAGGCTGATGCCGTACAGCGTGCAGAGGATATTTATGCTGCTTCCCTAGTATATACCGAGGATGTGATTTTCTCCATTAAGAAAAGCCTGAATAATACCATCTTTCGTGTACGCCGCGACTACGATGCCCTGTTAAAGTCCTACGAGGAAAAAATAGCTGCTCTTGATGCCAATGCTGAAGAGCTCCGTCAGTCCATGGTAAACATGCAGGAATCCCAGACTTATCTCCGTCTCATCGAGGAAATCGAGGAAAAGAAGAAATCCGATCCTCAGGTTCAAATGGAGGCACGTATTGAGGAAGTTAAGTCCAAAATCGTCGGTTCTGCAGTTTCTTACGAGACCCTTCCGGAGGAAGGTAAAGAAGATGCTGCTCCTACTGAAGAATCTGTAGACATAAAAGTACACGCCACACCAAAAATGGCTGAGATCTCCACAAAGAGCAAGAAAAAGATGGAGTCCTTCTTCAAAAAGCTTAAAGCATCGGCTCCCGTAGAAAACGAAACCATTGAAGTCAAAGAAGAGGCTATAGTAAAGCCTGAAGATTATAATTAATAAAAAATGTCTGAGTGCCTAGCGCGGACCGAGCCGGCAGGCGAGACCCTGAACCCGTGAGTATTCTCACGGGTTCATCCCGTTTCCGGAGGACAAAAAAAGGTCGCTATATGTGTACCTGTTTATCACTGCGGAAAAAGGGGCGCTACTCCCCGGTGGGGAGTGCTTAGCGCGGACCGAAGCGGCAGCTGAGACCCTGAACCCGTGAGCACGCTCACGGGTTCATCCCGTTTCCGGAGGACAAAAAAAAGGTCGCTATCAGCGACCTTTTTTGTCCTGCGGAAAAAGGGACTTGAACCCTCACGGCCGTAAGCCACATGATCCTTAGTCATGCCTGTCTGCCAATTCCAGCATTTCCGCATTCCGCTTTTCTCAAGCGACGAACGAGAGTATACCACCTCTAGGAAACAATGTCAACACTATTTTAAAACTTTTTTAAAAAAATGTTATGTTTCCAGCTCTTCCACTTTTTTCAGGAATTCTACCAGCATTTCATAGTATTTTTCCTCATTGGAATACAGGGCTTCCGCGTGGCCGGCCCCTTCAAAAATATTGACCTCCGAGTAGCCACAGGTAGCTTTTTGCATATCAAAAGAATGAGAATTATTAATAAGCAAATCCTTTTCTCCATGCACAAAACAAATGGGAATCCTGTTATCCTTAAGAGAATCTATAGGACGATGTTTTAAAAAAGACCATCCAAAAAGAATATGGCAAAAAAAGGATGCAGGATATACCAGCCAGGTAGGCATACGAAACAGATTTTTAAGTTCTCCCTTTAATACATCTACCATATATGCAAAACCACAGTCATTTACCAAAAAATGTACGTTAGGATGGTATTTAAGAGCAGTAATCTGGGTAGCCGATCCCATGGACTCTCCCTGAAGCCCCATGTAAATATCATCTCCGAAACGTTTGTAGGTATCGTTTATAATCAGCACGAGATCACGCGCTTCTTTCACTCCCAGGGTACAATTATATTTGAGCTTTCTATCACTGGCTCCATGGAAACGCTGGTCAAAAAGCACACAGCTATAGCCCAGCCTCATCCAGAGATTCAGGTATTTTAGATCGCCATATCTGGAGGATGTATAGCCATGAGACATCACTATTATTTTTTTACTGTCGGGAAAGTCCGGATTCGGTACATATATCACAGGGATTACATGTCCATCCTCTGCTGTCAATGTGTACTCCTCTATCTTTCTCTTATCAAAATCTCTAAAACAGCCATGGGCTATTTCCCATCGTTTACTGGCTTCCAGATTTGTCCTGGGAAAAGTAGTATAGGCTGCCAGCCCAATAAAAAGTGCTAATAACAGAATTATCAGCACCACGAGCCCTATTATAATAAATCTCACAGGGACCCTCCTTTATTCCAATTAAGAATATCAATGGTGGTACGTGGTTGCATACTACCTGCATAATTCACTTCTATGATAGGATGTTCAAATGGAGCATCAATGGATGGCACCAGACGATTAGCATATGTAATAAAACCATATTCATTGTCAGTAAGCCCCATAGCTGCTGTAGAAGCCTTACATGCTTCCAGCCCTGTTCCTGCCATAGCTAAAAGCGGTACCACTCTCTCAGCTTCTATGATACGTTTAGCCAAATCTTCCACAGACGTCAGCTTTTTGGTAAAAGCAATACCTCCCAATTTGTGATCCATATTGCTCAGGTGATGCATGTCAGATCCCGATATCATATGAATGCCATGCTGCTTACAGTACTCATAGGCGTACTGGTCGGAATAATCATCATTTCCTGTATTATACCCCTCAAATGCATCAGCAGTCTCGGGATGAATCAAAATATTTCTGATATAATCACGATCGCGGAATGGATGAGCCTGAATCATGGCTCCACCTATTTTATGAATCTCTTCGTAGAGCTCTGCACACGTCCATTCCATTATTTCAGGATGTTTTTTCAGCCACTTTTTGTCCGGTCCGAAAAGCAAAAATTCATCGCCATAGAAATTTACTTCCATGCCGAAAAAAACTTGCAGGTCCAGCTTATCTCCCATTTTTTTAGCCCGCTCGTAGCCTTCGCAATAGGCATCTATACGTTCTTCCCATGGTAAATCTCTGGACACGGCACTGTTACCGTTGAAAAAATGATCTGTAACAATTATGCCTGCATAGCCCTTGTTTTTATACGCTTCTACGTAATCCTCTGCAGCTGTATGGGAACATGCGCTCCCCTCCATCGTATGCAAATGTGTCTCGTAAAAATACAACTTCCCTGTCATGATTATCCTTTACCTGCTAATTATCAAATACTCCGTACTCACAACCAACGTTTTTCGCATTTATTACATCAATGAGAATCTTTTCCCCATCTTTTTTCTCGTACAGTCGTATCCAACCCTCACCATTACCACCATTCCATAGCCTGTTGTGGCGCTTACTGCCATCAGGTGCTTCATAAGCCACCAACAACATATCCTTTTTCCTACAATGGATATTGGTCTGCATAATGTAATTGTTGTTTTCCTGTTCAATATGCCAGATGATTTCCTCATCAGTCTCGTTGCAGTTGAACTTAGTAGAAGGCTTCATCCATGCCTTTGTGAAGTTAAATTCGATTTCCGTGCCCTCGTAATAGAAGGCTCCCAGTAACTTATCTTTTATCTCCAAGCGGAAATCAATAGGATTGTGAATAGTGACTATGTCACCAACTTTTTTCTCATTTTCATATTGAGCGCCGGAGGTAATACAAGGCTTGCCACCACCTATATCAAATACGGAATTGGTAAGCTTTTTACCGGTGGTATTGGATATGAGATTGTTGGACGTAAGCCATATCCAGGGAGAAGTAAAATCATAGCCCCAGTTTTTATCCGCATAGCCATAGGAATTTTCCGGAGAAACTATGTATTTTCGTCCTTTAAACTCCACGTAGCCTGCGTATTCGGTCTTGATACCCTCAGCATGCCAGTACATTTCAAATGCCTTAGATGCACGAAGAGGAGTACTGGTGCCATAGCCTACGTTGAAAGCCACCTGCTTATCCACGGACAGATTCCATTTCATTTCTCCGGCATCACTCATCCACTCCGGATGCGCCGCTGCCTCATCAGGCGTAACTTTTACTGATCCTGAAATCCTGGCCTCATTACAGAAACAGTCATCAGCCTCCAGCTCAAAGGGTACCGACTCAGCCAAAATCACCTGATCCCAGCCGAAAAATCTGTGAAGCTGAGCATGATCCTCTCCCCAAGCTCCTGCTTTGACCATAAGATAAGAGGGCTTTATACCATTCTTCTTATTCT
Source organism: Lachnospiraceae bacterium (assembly GCA_045640725.1). Classification (GTDB taxonomy): domain Bacteria; phylum Bacillota; class Clostridia; order Lachnospirales; family Lachnospiraceae; genus RGIG3528. Next base: position 5,886 of record JAZUFN010000128.1, on the reverse strand, counting down.
CCGGGAGCTGCCCAAATACAGGCTCAGGACCACCAAAAGCGGGGTTTATCATGAAATATTCCACGAAAAACCCCTTTTCTTCGCCGGTGATGGCATCCCTTCCGGTAAAGGAGTGCCACCACCAGTCGTAGCCGTTCCGGGCCAAACGCCCTTTCAGCATATATGCATTTTTAAACTGATCCGATACATTAAAATGGTTGGCTTCAGAAACATTGGATGCCAGCGTATTCGCCTTCTTTTTAGCCAAATCTACAGCTTCAGCACCATATTTCTTTGCTTCATTAACTACTTTATCGGTAATGTTTTGTAATTTTCCTGAAAACTCGGTAAAATCATATTTCATATAATTTCTCCCTGTTCTATAAATACTGCTTACAATTTATTAATCCAAACAGTAATTCTTACAAAAATGTTACAAAACATTATATACCATTTTTCAACCCATTACAACAGTTACGGCAACATCTTTTTTGCTATTTTCATAAGGAATAACAGTTGTTCCTGTGTATTCCTTACCATCTACCAGCAGGCTCTTAACACCTTTCTGGCAGCCATTAGTCTGAACTGTTATATGATATTTAACACCTCTGTACTCACGAGTAAGAGTAAAATCACCAAAATCATGAGGAACGCAAGGGTCAATGGAAAGCCCCTTATGGGTCGGATATGCGCCCAGAATATACTGGGAAACATTTACAAATGTCCAAGCAGCAGTACCTGTAAGCCAAGAATTCTTAGCCTGTCCGTGATATACAGCATCACGGCCTGCTACCATCTGTGAGTATACATAAGGCTCTGTAGCATGAATCTCAGAGAATTCCTCTGTGTATGCAGGACAAGTCTTTTTGTAGATCTCAAAAGCTCTGTCTCCACGACCAACAACGGTCTCTGCTATAGATACCCAAGGATTGTTATGGCAGAAAATACCTGCGTTCTCTTTATATCCCGGTGGGTAAGAGGAAATCTCACCCAGCTCAAGGTGATATCTGGTATATGCCGGCTGCAAAATCATGATACCGTAATCGGTATCCAGCTTTTCCTTAACAGAATCAAGTGCCTGCAGAGCCTTACCGTTATCCTTACCGATGCCTGCCATTACGCAGAAGCCCTGTGGCTCAATGTATATCTGACCCTCTTCGCACTCAGCGCCACCGATTTTATGAGAATAAGCATCATATGCTCTGACAAACCACTTGCCATCCCAGCCGTCTTTTTCTACTGCAGCTGTCATAATCTCAACTTCCTTGCGGGCACGGGCTGCCTCAGCCTCATCTCCCAAAAGCTCAGCCAGCTGAGCGTACTCTTCACCGTACTTAACAAACATACCACCGATGAAAACAGACTCGGCAACAGGTCCCTCGGAAGGTCCAAATGTCTGGAAGGACTCACCGGGTACCTTACTGAAGCAGTTCAGATTCAGACAGTCATTCCAGTCTGCACGACCGATAAGAGGCAGTGCATGTGGTCCCTTGTGATTGATAATATAGTCCAGAGATCTCTTAAGATGCTCCATAAGAGTGGTAGCCTTGGACCAGTCATTGTCATAAGGCACAGACTCATTAAGTATGGAAACATCACCTGTCTCTCTGATATAAGCAGAGGTGCCTGCGATGAGCCAAAGCGGATCATCATTAAATCCGGAACCTATATCCGCATTACCTTTTTTGGTAAGAGGCTGATACTGATGATAAGCTGAACCATCCTCAAACTGAGTGGAAGCGATATCAATGATTCTTTCTCTGGCTCTGTCAGGAATGAGATGAACAAAGCCCAAAAGGTCCTGACAGGAATCACGGAAGCCCATACCACGACCGATACCGGTCTCGTAGTAGGAAGCTGAACGGGACATATTGAAAGTAACCATACACTGGTACTGATTCCAGATATTAACCATGCGGTTAACCTTATCATTCTGAGAATCAACAATATACTTGGACAGGAGAGTGTCCCAGTAAGCCTTCAGATTGTCTACAGCCTTAAAGAACCGGTCATCAGTCTTGTATCTGTCCAGCATCTCGTATGCAAGCTTTTTATTGATAATGCCATAGCTTTCCCACTTGTCATCTTCTGCATTCTCTATATAGCCAAGTACGAAGATATAGCTCTTCTCCTCACCCGGAGCCAATGTAACATCAATCTGATGAGCAGCAATAGGATACCAGCCTGAAGCCATAGAGCCTGTGCACTTGCCCTGCTCTACAGCCTGAGGATTACGGGAGCTTCTGTAATATGCTCCTGTAAAAGCATCACGACTGGTGTCAAATCCGTCTACTTTTGTATTTACAGAGTAGATAGCATAATGATTACGTCTCTCTCTGTACTCAGTCCTGTGGAAAATAGTAGAGTCTACTACCTCAACTTCACCTGTAGAAAGGTTTCTCTGGTAGTTCTTCATATCATCGTCGGCATTCCAGAGACAGAATTCAACATAGGAAAAAAGCTGAATTTTTTTCTCTGTTGCCCCATTATTCTTAAGAACAATACGGCTCACTTCACAATTGTCGTCTGCAGGAACAAGAGTCATAACATCTGCAGCAACGCCATTCTTTGCCCCATGGAATTTGGAGTAACCGATACCATGACGGCACTCATACTCATCCAGCTCTGTCTGAGTAGGCTGCCAGCCCGGATTCCAGATGCTGTCGCCATCTTTGATGTAAAAATACTTACCGTTATTATCAACCGGACAGCTATTGTAACGATAACGGGTCATACGCAGGAGCTTTGCATCTTTGTAAAAGGTGTAGCCACCGCAAGTATTGGAGATCAGTGAAAAGAAAGAGTTGGATCCCAGGTAATTGATCCAAGGAAGCGGAGTCTTGGGAGTAGTAATAACATACTCTTTTGCCGCATCATCAAAGTAACCGAACTTCATATGAGTTCCTCCAGGTTTAATAATGTTCACGCCCAGCAAAAAATGTTATGAAAACGTTTGCGTAAGGGCTTTTTTCTTTGACCACACCTCTAAAAAGTGCTATAATGGCCAAAAATACTTCATGACACCATTATATATGGGAATGCTCAATAAATCAATCATAAAAAATTGTGAAAAATGCACTAAAAAATTAGCGAAAACATTTTCGAATCCACTTAATTTTCGATTGTTCCGAAAACGTTTAAGTAAATACGGGAAAAGGACTCTCTATGGAACTCTATCTGATCAGACACGGTGAAACCAATTGGAATAAAGAAAGGCGTTTTCAGGGCCGCAGCGATATCCCACTGAACGAAAAGGGTGAGGAGCTGGCTTTTGTTACTGCTGATGCTTTAAAAAATGTACCATTCACCCATATTTTTTCCAGTCCATTAATCCGTGCATATCGCACTGCCGAAATCATGCGAAGAGACCGTGATCTCCCCATAGTCACAGACCCCAGGCTTATCGAAATGGGCTTTGGCGTTATCGAAGGAGTTCCTTCTGCCACCATAAGTGACATTCTGGAAAAATTCTTCAAGGCCCCCCAGGACTATGTAGCCCCCGAGGGTGGTGAATCCTATGAAGAAGTATGCGCCCGCACCCGTAATTTTATAGAAGAGGTAATAGTCCCTTTATCAAAAAAAGAGCCCGAGGCCAAAGTATTGCTTGCCGGCCACGGTGCTCTCATAAAGACTATTTATATTTACTTAAAAAATCAGGAAATCAAAAACATGTGGGATGGAGAATTTTTAAAAAACTGCTCAGTCACAGTATTTGATATAGATGGGTATAATTTTAAAGAACTACAGTATGCAAAGACCTACTACTAATTCTCTTTTACTCTCTGATATATAGCTTCCAAGGCCTCCATAAAGCCCTCATTGGTCAGGGGAAAGTGGAGGTCTTCTTTTTTCTCCGCCTCTGTCTCTTCAAAACAGACCACGTCCGGCCAAAGCCATACCTGTATTTCCTCGTCCCCGTTTTTTTCTATAATATATCGGCAGCCATTACCTGAGCCCACATATCTGTGCTTTTTAATAAAATCCAGAGTAATTCCCATTATCGTATCTTTGTAATGCATAATTACCCCCTGCTTTTTCGCGTCCTATCAATCAACAATTGTAATGGTTTTAATAACAGCCTGCTTGGACTTGTCAGCGATAGTACCGTTGATATCGCCGTACTTGGCTGTATTACTTACTATGGCATCCACTACTTCCATGCCGGAAGTAACATGACCAAATGCAGCATAGTCTCCGTCCAGACCGGTATAATCAACATGCATGATAAAAAACTGGCAGCTGGCACTGTTTTTATCATTGGAGCGTCTGGCCATGGAAATAACACCACGCTTATGAGAAATATTATTGGTAACTCCGTTATTGGAAAATTCACCCTTAATAGGAGTGGAACTACCGGTACCATTACCTTTTGGATCTCCACCCTGAATCATAAACTGATCCATTACTCTGTGGAAGGTAAGACCGTCATAAAAGCCCTCACGAGCAAGCTTCATAAAATTCTCTACTGTAATGGGTGCAGTATCGCCATCCAGCTCCAGCTCGATCTTTCCGTAATCCTCTACTTCGATTACGGCATGATGGATGCCAATACCATCTCCTGTAGCGCTATTATCAACATTTGTTTTTCCGCAGGCTATAAGAGCCAGCATCATAATAGCTGCAGCGACCATAGCCACTGTCTGTAATAAATTTTTTCTCATTCTCATATCATTTCCCTCGCGAAAAAAAATCCGAGGGGCATTTTATCACAGATTCTGAAAAAAATCAATTACATACATAAGCGAGTATTTCATCGGTAGTATCCGCTATCATATCCGAGCCCAGCTCTTCCAACCGCTTGTGGCCTCTGAAGCCCCAGTCCACCGTGATGCAGTCCATGCCTGCGTTTTCTGCAGTCTTCATATCCACTTCCGTGTCTCCTATATAGACCGCCTGAGCTGCAGCTACCTCCAGCTTTTTCAAGACCAGATGACATAGTGCGGGGGATGGCTTTCTGTCCAAGCCCTCTCTCTCCCCTTCCACCGCATCAAAAAGCCCGTGGAAATGTTTATCTGCCAAATCTTGTACAGCATAATCCGCCTTATTTGAAACTACTGCGGTCTGCACTCCCCTGGCCCTAAGCTCTAGTAAAAGTTCTGAAATGCCCTTATAAGGGACAGTATTATCATTGCAATGCCGGGAATAATACTCAGTAAAATCATCAAACACCTTTTTTTCCATATAGGCATCCGTCCCTGCGGGAACACTTCTATGAGTGAGAACCTTTACTCCGTCGCCGATAAAAACACGGATTTCGTCAATCGAGCGCTCAGGCATACCATTTTTTCGAAGTCCATAATTCATGGCATCAGTCAGATCCCTCAGGGTATATAGTATTGTCCCATCCATATCAAATATGGCCAGCTTGTACCTATTCATCGTTGCTCTCCCATCAGTTCATCCAAGAGCTCAGTGATTTGTTCTGCCCCCGCATTTATATTTCCCTGCACCATTTGAGGCTTACCTCCGCCTTTGGCCCCCAGCTTTTCATTCAGCTTTTTCTGCACCTCTCTCACATCCCTGCTTTCAGAAGCCAGTATATATGAGTATCCGTCTTCATCACTGCCTGCAAAAAATGCAATCAGACCACTGTGCTTAGTCATTAGGAAATTTACTGCATTTCTTACTATCACATTGTCCGTTTTTTCTTTAAAAAGGATTACATCTGACTGAGTCTCGGGGATAGCCGCCAATTCTCCTTTCAAAAGCTCCTGCTTGGCATTTAGTAGCTTTGATGACAGAGAAAGTGTCTCCCCTTTAAGCTTCTGCACATGATCCAAAAGGTTTTCCCTGCCGGTAGTCATAAAATCCGTAAGGCTGTCAATAAGGCGGAGACTCTCCCTGTAATACTCCAGTGCTCTCCTGCCGCACAAAATAGATACTCTTACACCACCCTTGTAATTCATG
>JAZUFN010000127.1:0-3564 GCA_045640725.1 Lachnospiraceae bacterium | reverse complement strand
TAACAGTAGCCCGTCGTGTATACAGATCAGGTGAGTCTGAGTATCTCTTAAATGGCAATACCTGCCGACTTCGTGATGTACAGGAGCCTTTCTTTGATACCGGTATCGGTAAGGAAGGTTATTCAATTATCGGTCAGGGCCAGATTGATAAAATCCTTTCCGGTAAACCCGAAGACAGACGTGAGCTTTTTGATGAGGCTGCCGGTATTGTTAAATTTAAAAAGAGAAAAAATTCCGCTGAAAAAGAGCTGGAAGCTGAGCATTTAAATCTTTCACGTATCACTGATATTCTTTCTGAAATAGAAAAACAGGTAGGACCTCTGGAGCGTCAGTCTGAAAAGGCAAAGGAATACCTGAAGCTTAAGGAAGCCTTGAAAAAGCAGGAAATTAATGCTTTTCTTATGGATTATGATAAAAAATCCGCTGAAAAGGAAGAAAATCAGAAGGCTCAGACTATTATTCAGAACGATACTGAGAATGCCCAAAAGGAATATGAGGACATTAAGGTTAAGTATGACCATGTAGAAAATGAAATGCAGTCTTTAAGCGAAGAGATAGACAGGCAGAAGGAAAGAAAAAGCGAACTTCTTGTAGCTGTAGAGAAGCTGGAAGGCGACATTCGTCTTATGGAAGAGCAAAAGAAGTCGCTTTTCCAGTCTAATGCTCATTACGAGCAGAGAAAAACCACAATTGATGCGGATATCAATTCCAGAAAAGATGAAATCAAGGCCAATCAGGTCCTTCGTGCCGAAAAGGAAGGACAGCTGTCAGAGCTTCGACGCAGCCGTGAAAAGGCCGGTGATAACCAGAATGATATTCAGAATCGTATAAAGGATATCCTTGGGGAAATAGAAAGTTGCAATCAGCAGGGTATTGCTCTTATGAACAGTGATACAGAGCATAAGACCAATATATCCCGTTTGGAGGCCCTTTCAGAACAGCATAATATTAAAAAGGCCCAGCTGACAAAAACTTTGTTATCCAATCAGAATTTTGAGTCTGAGTATGAGACAGCTGTAGAAACATTTTCCAAAGAATATGATCAGATTACTGAGACGATAAATCAGCTGAATCAGACCATTGCCAGAAAAGAAATGGAGTCCGGCAAGCTTAAGGAACGTCTGGAAGAGACAGCAGGTTTCCTGGATAAGTACGAAAAAGAGAAAATTGAGTTTGAGTCTCGTAATAAAATGCTTCTTGATCTGGTGGAAAAATACGACGGCTACGGCAACAGTATTAAGAAGATAATGGAACGCAAGCCTTATGAAAAGGGCATTGTGGGGACTGTTGCTGATATTATTACTGTAGAGCCTAAATATGAAACTGCTATTGAGACAGCTTTAGGTGGCAATATTCAGAATATTGTTACCAAAGACGAGGCTACAGCAAAGAGACTTATTGAGTTCTTAAAGACCAATAAAGCGGGCCGAGCAACATTTTTACCTATGGATGCTGTTACGGGACGAGAGGTGGAGACTGATGATAATCTCCTTAAAGAAGAGGGAATTATCAATTATGCAGATAAGCTGATTAAGTCCAATAAGGAATACGCCGGGGTGCTTAGGCATCTTATCGGTCGTGTGCTGGTATGTGATACCATGGACAATGCCTTAAAGCTGGCCAGAAAGAAGAACTACTCCCTTCGAATAGTGACTTTGGAAGGTGAAAATCTTACACCCGGTGGTACTTTATCCGGTGGTTCCTTTAAAAATAACAATAATCTTTTGGGACGTAAAAGAGAAGCGGAAGAGCTGGAAAAGAAGGCTAAGGAGCTGGGAATCAAAGTATCTGCTTTGTCCCGTGAGCGTGATGAATTTAAGATTAAACGTGATCGTTTAAGAAATGAAATAAATGCTGAGACAGCAGAGCTTAATAAGGCCACTTTGGCACAGAACACTGTTAAAATGAAGCTGGAAAAGGAGAAGGAGCGTATCAGCGCTACCAAGCAGGAATTCTCCGTAATCGAGCTGGAGCTTAAGGATCTGGAAGAAAAAGTGCTCTTGAATCAGCAGAAGGCTCAGGAATTCCAGCAGTGTCTGGCAGATAATGAAGTGAAACGCGAAGCTTTGGTAGAGACAGTGGCCCATTTAAATGCCAAACTGGACGAAGAGAGACGTTTGGAACGCTATTCCAATGAAAATTCTCAGGCTATCATGGTGGAGGCATCATCACTGGAGCAGGCAATTGATTTCGTGGATGAGACCATAGCCCGTCTGGAAAGCGAGATTGTAAAGCTTAATGAAGAAAAGGATGGTCTTGCTTTCAATAGTGAGAATACCGAGAATGCCCTTCGTGACATAGAGGATGCCATTAAGCAGGCAAGTAATGATATTGTTGACAGTAAAGCCACCATTCAGGGAATAGACAGCAGTATTGCCGGATTGGATAATAAGAAAAATGAGTTTAATCGTGAGCATAAGGAATTCTTTGACAAGAGAGAAAGTCTGTCTAATCATCTGATGGAGCTGGGAAAAGAAGCCTTCAGACTTCAGAATCAGGTGGAGCGTATTGAGGGACTTATTTCCGAACAGTGTGCTTATATGTTTACTGAGTATGAAATCACTGTAGATGTGGCCAGAGCCCAGTTTGACCCTGAGATGGGCTCTTATACTGCTATTAAAAACATGGTTAAGGACACAAAGGCTCAGATTAAGGGGCTGGGTGATGTTAATGTAAATGCCATCGAACAGTATAAGGAAGTATCCGAAAGATATGAGCTTTATACTACTCAGCGTAATGACATTGTGGCTGCAGAAGATAAGCTTAAAGGTATTATCGAAGAGCTGGAAGGCGAGATGAGAAAGCAGTTTGAGGAAAAATTTGCTTATATCAAGTCTGAGTTTGATGTAGTATTTAAGGAGCTTTTCGGAGGCGGTCAGGGTACCCTGGAGCTTACGGAAGATGAGGATATATTGACTGCAGGAATTAAAATTAATGCTCAGCCACCGGGAAAGAAGCTTCAAAATATGATGATGCTGTCAGGTGGTGAAAGAGCCTTGACTGCCATAGCATTGCTTTTTGCCATCCAGAATCTTAAACCTTCACCTTTCTGCTTACTGGACGAGATTGAAGCTGCTCTTGATGACAGCAATGTTGGACGCTATGCTAAATATCTCCATAAGCTTACCGACCACACTCAGTTTATTGTTATTACTCACAGACGTGGTACTATGGCTTCAGCAGACAGCCTTTATGGTATTACTATGCAGGAAAAAGGCGTATCTGCGCTGGTTTCCGTCAGTCTTATTGAAAATAGTTTAAGCAATTAATCTAAAGGAAGATGAATTAAATGGCAGGTTTTTTTTCAAAATTAAAGAACCTTTTTACCGGATCTGATATCACTGACGATTTTTATGAAGAAATCGAGGAAAATCTGGTAATGGCAGATTGTGGTATTTATACCGCAGAGCGTATTATCACTGCTCTTAAGGAAAAGGTAAAGAAAAACCATATAAAGACCACTGCGGAATGCAAGCAGGCACTTATGGAGTCTATGGCTGAACAAATGTATGTTCCTGAAGATGCATATGATTTTGAAAAGCAGACTTCAGTAGTTCTTCTTAT
>JAZUFN010000126.1:0-3323 GCA_045640725.1 Lachnospiraceae bacterium | reverse complement strand
CATCCGTAAAGTCAGCAAAAACCTTGGCTTCCTGGTAATTCGTGATTTCTACGGCACCACCCAGGTAGTTGTTGAAACAGAAGAGATGATGGAAGTTATTGATTCTGTTAACAAGGAGACCACTATTTCTGTTACAGGTGTGGTTCGTGAGCGTTCTGCCAAGAATGCAAATCTTCCTACCGGTGATATTGAAGTAGTACCTTCATCTATCGAAATCCTTGGCAAGTGTATCTACAACGCCCTTCCATTCGAGATTAATAAGTCTCGTGAAGCTGATGAGAATGCTCGTCTTAAGTACAGATATCTGGATCTTAGAAATCCTGCAGTTAAGAAAAATATAGTTATGAGATCAAAAATCGTAGCTGAGCTTCGTGCTGCTATGACAGCTCATGACTTCCTTGAGATTACTACACCTATTCTTACATGCTCATCTCCTGAAGGCGCACGTGACTATCTGGTACCTGCCAGAAATCATCCGGGCAAATTCTATGCCCTTCCTCAGGCTCCTCAGCAGTTCAAGCAGCTGCTTATGACCTCAGGCTTTGACAGATATTTCCAGATTGCTCCTTGCTTCCGTGATGAGGATGCCAGAGCAGACAGAAGCCCGGGTGAGTTCTATCAGATGGATATGGAGATGGCATTTGCATCCCAGGAGGACGTTTTTGCTGTTATCGAGGATGTACTTCCTCCTATCTTTGCTAAGTACGGCGTATATAAGACTGCTTCCAAGGCACCTTTCACACGTATTCCTTACCGTACTGCCATGGATAAGTATGGCTCCGACAAGCCTGATCTCCGTATCGACCTGGTCCTTCAGGACGCTACAGAAGTAGTTAAGGGCTGTGGTTTCGGACCTTTCGAGGGTAAGGTGGTTAAGGCTGTAGTTTGTGACAAGTATAATGCTACACGTAAGCAGATCGATGCTATGATAGCTGAAGTAGAAGTAGCTACAGCTCAGAAGACCTTCTGGGTAAGACTGGATGAGAATGGTGAGTTCGTTGGCGGTATTGCTAAGTTCCTTCAGGATAGAAAGCAGGCTGTTATTGAGGCGCTGGGTCTTAAAAATGGCGATTTCGTAGGCTTTGCTGCAGGTGACTTACTTACAGCTCAGAAGACAGCAGGTGTTATGAGAAAGCTTCTTGGCGCAGCAGCTGAAGGACATATGGATAAAGAGCGTTACGAATTCTGCTGGATCGTTGATTTCCCTATGTATGAGATAGGAGAGGAGTCCGGCGAGCTGGAGTTCTGCCACAATCCTTTCTCCATGCCTCAGGGCGGTCTGGAAGCACTGAAGACTCAGGATCCTCTCGATATCCTTGCTTACCAGTATGACCTGGTAGTAAATGGTGTAGAGCTTTCATCCGGTGCTATTCGTAACCACAATCCTGAGATTATGATTGAGGCCTTCAAGCTGGTACGTCTGGGTGAAGAGGATGTTAAGGCTAAATTCCCTGCTATGTACAATGCTTTCTGCTATGGTGCACCGCCACACGGTGGTATCGCTCCCGGTGTAGACCGTATGGTAATGCTTATTCTGGGCGAGGAGTCCATCAGAGAGATTATTCCTTTTCCTATGAACAAGACCGCTCAGGATGTTATGATGGGCGCTCCTGCAGAGGTTTCAGAAAAGCAGCTTAAGGAAGCTCACATAGCTATTGTAATGCCGGAAGAGAAGTAGCCTATGGCAAAGGAATTGACCAGAAGAGCCATTATAGATTCCTTCTTAAAGCTGGTGGATGAAAGAACAGTAGATAAAATTACAGTTAAGGACATTACTGCTGAATGCGGCATTAACCGTAATACCTTTTACTACCACTATCAGGATATCTATGAGGTAATGGAAGATATATTTAAAGAAGAAGCAGAGCGTATAGTAGCGCCTCATCCTACCCGCGAAGACTGGGAAGAAAGCTTTAAGCTGGGCATTAAATTTGCTTTGGATCATAGAAGAGCGGTATATCATATATATAATTCCAAAGGTCGTGAGACTGTAGAAAATTACGTATTACATGTGGCTACCGACTGTATGAAGGACTTTGTAAAAAATGAATTGTCCGGCCTTAATGTCGATGAGTCAGATATCAATCTTCTTACATCATTTTATATTCACGGATGCGAGGGCATTGTTATTGATTGGCTGAAGTCCGGCATGGAAGCAGACTTTGGTGATACTGTATCCAGACTGGAGACTTTGTGTAAGGGCACTATAAGACGTAGTGTTCTGGCAGTTCAAAAGTAAAAATTGAACACATTTGGACTCGTGCCTAAAAATTGGGCACGAGTCTTTTTTCGTCTGTTTTCTTTGTATCAATTGTGAGTATAATACATGTTAGCAATCAAGAAAGACGAGTGCTAACAAAGTGCTAGAGAAAGGAAAAGATATGAAGAAATTCGGTGAAAAAGTAGTTAAACTAAAATGGCCTATAGTTATTGTGGCTTTGGTCTTAATGATTCCCTGCTTTTTCGGCATGATAAATACACGTATCAATTATGATATGCTGGATTATCTGCCCGGGGATATGGAGACTGTGCAAGGACAGGAGATACTCCTGGAGGATTTTGGAAAAGGAGCTTTTTCCATTATCATAGTTGAAGGTATGGAGCAGAAGGATGTAGCTGCTCTTAGAGAAAAAATAGAAAAGGTAAATCATGTAGCGACAGTGGTTTCTTATGATTCATTGTCTCACCTGACGATTCCGGTAGAGGTTATACCTGATAAATATTACAACGCATTTAATAAAGGTGATGCGACACTGGTGGCAGTTTTCTTCGATTCAGCGACATCAGCTGATGAGACTATGGATGCTATAAGAGAAGTGCGTAAGGTCTGTGGAGAAAAGTGCTTCGTGACCGGTATGTCAGCTCTGGTAACTGATTTAAAGGACCTTTGTGAGAAGGAAGAGCCTGTGTATGTGGGCTTGGCAGTAGCCTGTGCACTGGTCGCTATGATGATTTTCATGGATTCCTTCCTGGTTCCGCTTATTTTCCTGGGCAGTATAGGTATTGCCATCATGTGGAACATGGGTACCAATTACTTTTTTGGAGAGATATCTTATATAACTAAAGCATTGTCCGCAGTATTGCAGCTGGGCGTTACCATGGACTATTCCATTTTCCTCTGGCATGCATACTCGGCAGAAAAGAAAAACGGGCTGGAGAAAGATGCAGCTATGGCTAAGGCTATTTCCAGCACACTGACATCAGTTATTGGATCATCTATTACAACAGTAGCCGGCTTCCTGGCACTTTGCTTCATGAGCTTTACACTGGGCAAGGATCTGGGACTTGTAATGGCCAAGGGCGTAGTATTTGGAGTAATCGGT
>JAZUFN010000125.1:0-3888 GCA_045640725.1 Lachnospiraceae bacterium | reverse complement strand
GTTTATGACAAGGTCATTGAAAAAAGACTTATGGCGGAGCTTCCTTTCATGGCTACCGAAAACATCATGATGGATGCAGTTAAGGCAGGCGGTGACAGACAGGAGCTTCACGAGAAAATTCGTCAGCTGTCCATGGAGGCCGGTGCCAATGTTAAGGCCCGTGGTCTTGACAACAACCTTCTTTCCCTTATCGCTGCGGATCCGGCCTTTGGTCTCTCCGAGGAAGAGCTTAAGGCAGCTATGGAGCCTAGCCGTTATATTGGCTGTGCTACCATGCAGACAGAGGAATTCCTTAAGAATGTTGTAGCTCCTATTCTTGCTGAGAATGCAGAGCTTCTGGGCATGAAGGCTGACATTAAGGTGTGATCTTCTATGAAAAAAAGCAGTATTATTAAACTGAGTATTATTGCAGTGCTGGTGGTAGTAATTGCCACCGCACTGCTTTTTGCGTATAAAAAGCTGATCTCAGGATTTATTGTCTTTGAAAACAAGAATGTGGTAGAGTACGGCAGTTTGCAGACAGTGCCGGATGGTGAGGCTCTTTTTATACTGGAAAACAGTCCTGCCGGCTACAACGCCAAGGTAATGGACGGTAAGTATTATATAAAGTTTGAGACAGTGCAGAGCCTTTTTAACGATCAATTTTCCGTAGACAAAAAAAGCGGCAATATCTACTATACTATCCCTACCATGAATATGTGCATCACGCCGGATGTGGGGATTGTGGCTGAGTATGGCCGAAAGGAAGATTTCGGCAATTATAAGCCTGTTGTCACTGTGAATGGTGAGCTTTACATGGACACTGAATTTGTCAGCAAATATTCAGATGTGACTTTTTCTTTTTACGACCATCCTAACAGAATGGTGGTCTACTATCAGCATAAGGAAAACCTCTACTATAAGCTGGCTGACGAAACGCCTTTTCACAGTACCGCATCTGTTAAGAGCGAGATTTATGATGTTTTGCCTGCAGGTACCATTGTTAGTTACATTGGCGGCACAGGTAGCGGTAAGGCTGATTTTTACTATATTATGACGGCGGACGGCCGTTTTGGATATGTTCAGAAAAAGCACCTTTTAACTTCTTTTTACCAGCTATGGCAGTCAGAATTCCGGGAGCCTGAGCAGGTGCACATGGTAGTGCCTGAGACTATCCGCCTGGGATGGCACTATACCGGTTCCCAAAAGGGAAATGAGACTTATGATACAGTGGTAAAAAATACTGAGGGCATGAATGTTTATTCGCCCAGATGGATGTATGTAGCGGATAATTCCGGCAATCTTACCAATTACGGCGAGGCTCAATATGTAAAGAAAGCCCATGATGCCGGATATCAGGTATGGGTACTGGTGCAGGATTTCGACGGACCTGAAAGCCTGGATATTGCTGTGCTTTTGGCGGACCGCGAGGCTCGTAAACGTCTGGCAGAAAACATGGTAAATGAGACTGTAGCTCTGGGAGCTGACGGTATCAATCTGGACTTGGAGAAAATAGATAAAAACAGCGCCAAGGACTTTATCCAGTTTGTAAAAGAGCTGTCTATTATGGCTCATATGAAGAATCTGGTGCTGTCTGTAGATAATCTGGTGCCTCTGGGATATAATACCTATGAGCTGGATGTTCAGGCGAAATATGCAGACTATATAGTCATCATGGCCTACGATGAACACTATGCCGGCAGCAGTGAGGCGGGATCGGTCGCATCTATTGGCTATACCAAAAAGGCTTTGGCCAATACCATAGCCAAGGTGCCCAGAAACCAGATAGTGATTTCGGTGCCCTTTTATACCAGACTGTGGGAGACTGACGCTCAGGGAGCTCTTTCTTCCAGCGCGGTATCCATGCTTAAAGCTAATGCTCACGTTGCAAAGAATAATTTTGAGAAAAAATGGGATGCAGATACCTGCCAGTATTATGTCAGCTACACTCTATCCAATATTAAGTATGAAATGTGGCTGGAGGACAGCAGGAGCCTGACTATGAAGCTGGAGGCCATCCGTGATGCCAATGTTGCCGGTATGGCAGCATGGCGCCTGGGCTTCGAAGAGGACGACACCTGGAAGCTCATCACCTCCATCATCGAGTAAAATGTGACAGGGGGACGTATCTTTTTGACACATTTGTGACAGGGGGACGTATCTTTTTGACACATTTTGTGTTTTCTCACTGCTTGGCAGTGGCACTCTTCGTTATCTTATTTTCAGAAGGAATTATGGAAACAAAAGTAGTAAAAATTTCAAGAGACAATATAAAATCCAGTGATTTTGAAGAAGCAGGAGCTATTCTTAGAGCAGGCGGCCTGGTGGCTTTTCCTACGGAGACTGTGTATGGCTTGGGAGGCGATGGCCTGAGCCCACTAGCAGCTGCTAAAATATATGCAGCCAAGGGCAGGCCTTCAGACAACCCGCTGATTATCCATATTGCAGAAGTCAGCGATATTGAGAAGCTGGCTGTGGATATCCCTGATATAGCTTACAAGTGTGCTGAAGCTTTTTGGCCGGGGCCTATGACTATGATTTTGAAAAAGGCCGATATTGTGCCCTTCGAGACCACCGGTGGCCTTTCCACTGTAGCCCTTAGGCTTCCCTCTGACGAGATTGCAAGGACTTTGATTAGAGAGTCCGGCGTCTACATAGCGGCACCATCAGCCAACACTTCAGGCAGACCGTCACCGACCAAGGCGTCTCACGTGTATGAAGACCTGGCGGGACGTATTGATATGCTGATAGATGGCGGCTCCTGTGATATCGGCTTGGAATCTTCCATCATAGACCTGTCCGGTGATACTCCCCTTATTTTAAGGCCGGGCTTTATCACAAAAGAGGATTTTGAAAAGGTAGTAGCTTCTGTAGAGTACGACAAGGCAGTAGTGGCAAAGACTATGCAAAAAGACATAGTAGCCAAGGCTCCCGGCATGAAGTATCGCCATTATGCGCCAAAGGGGCAGATATATATTGTTGAAGGGGAAAGTGCAAAGGTAATTGAAAGGATAAATTCTGAGTGTGCAGAGCTTGAAAAACAAGGAGTAAGCTGTGCTGTTGTCTGCTCTCACGAGCATGCAAGCCAGTATAAGTGTCATCATGTTTATGATCTTGGACTTCGAAGCGAGGAAAAAGCAGTTTCTTCCCATCTTTTCGACGCCCTTCGCCAGCTTGATACTGACGGCATTCAGGTAATTTATTCAGAAGGCTTCTACGACCTAAAGCTTTCTGAGGCTATTATGAACAGACTCAGAAAAGCGGCCGGCTACAATTTCGTAGAAGTGTGACACAGGGACGTTTCTCACTGACAAATTATAAAACGCAAAAGGAGATTTTAAAATGATAGCATTAGGATGTGACCACGGCGGATATGCGTTGATGCAGGAAGTAAAGAAGCACTTAGAGGCAAGAGGGCTGGAGTACAAGGATTTTGGGACATACTCAGAGTCCAGCGTTGACTACCCTATTTATGGAAGGCTGGTAGCAAATGCAGTTGCAAGCGGCGAATGTGAGAAGGGTATCCTTATCTGCGGTACCGGTATAGGCATTTCCATGACAGCCAACCACGTAAAGGGCATCAGATGCGCCCTTTGCCACGACGTTTTTTCCGCGCAGGCTACACGTGAGCATAACGATGCCAACGTACTGGCTATGGGCGGTCGTATCGTAGGTCCGGGCCTGGCACTCATGATTGTAGACACATTTTTAGATACACCATTTTCCAATGATGAGCGTCACATCAGAAGAATCAGAATGATAGAAGAATAATTAGAGAAAATTCTTTTGTACAACTTGTATATTTTTATAGGCGAATTTCCTACATATATACGAATGGATAAGTCTGAGCCCCTGTGTTAAAATTAACACAGGCGCTTTTTTGTGACAGGGGGACGTATCTAATTGACA
>JAZUFN010000124.1:0-5765 GCA_045640725.1 Lachnospiraceae bacterium | reverse complement strand
AAGGTAATTCCGGCTGTAAGTCCCTGTAGATTTCTTTTTGTTCGTCGATTATTTGCTTGTAATAAGCTGATGATTTGGCCATAAAAATTGTTCCTCGTGATAAATTATATAATATAAGGTTTTTTGATTAAGTTATTGACGATATACGTATTATAGCACTATTCATAAAAATATACAATTAACTTTTAGTAAAACTGGAGTTTTTCCGCATGATATAAATTCAAAATGATGCCCTCTCACAACACTGTAGCCCACGACAAACTATTTGGCCACTTACAGGCTACAATAGCTTCCCGAAGCGGCCAATAAAGCTTCACTGTAGCCTACGACAAGCTTTTTTGGCTCTTGCGGGCTACACTAGCTTCCCGAAGTGGCCAATAAAGCTTCACTGTAGCCCACGACAAGCTTTTTTCCACCTGCAGGCTACAATAGCTTCCCAAGGTGGCCAATAAAGCTTAATTGTAGCCCACGACAAACTATTTGGCCACTTACAGGCTACAATAGCTTCCCAAGGCGGCCTTTAAAGCTTCACTGTAGCCCACGACAAGCTTTTTTGGCTCTTGCAGGCTACACTAGCCAAAAAAAGAGATGAGGCAAGTCTCATCTCTCGTAAGAATTAATCTTGTCAAATATTAAACTTCTATAGTCTTGCCATCTTTCCAGATTTTTTCCAGGTTGTAGAATTCTCTGGCTTCGCGGGTAAAGATATGAACAATAACATCTCCGCAGTCAAGGAGAATCCAGCCGGATGCAGCATTGCCTTCAGGCATAACATTTATATCCGGGTATTTGTCCATTACCTTGCTGACTGCATCCACCAGTGTATCTACCTGTGAGGTGTTGGAACCATTGGTAATAACGAATGCATCAGCCATAACACTTATCTCGGAAATGTCGATAATCATAGTTTTTTCAGCTTTTTTATCGTCTAATGCATCATAAATCTCTTTTAATAGTGTAAGATCTGCCATATTATTTTGTCTCCTTATTCTTAAAATACTTATGTGCAGCAAAGAATGCAAATGAAATCGAAAGTCCAATAATCAGAATTAATGATCCGTGTAAAGCCCAATATGGATTGTTCATTGCTGAAAAAATTGAACCCAATAATGTTATAATCATTATAATGACACCAAAGATAACTAGCATATTATTTATCTCCTTCTACTCTTCTCTGTCTTCTATAATCTTCTTATAAAACTCGTAAGTTTTGATGGTTTTTGTATCAATATCCCTAGGCTTTTCTCTGAAAAAAGATATCTGATTATCCAAAATCAGGTAGGTAGCCATATCAATATCTACGAAAATCAATCGTCTCAGTTCATCCAGGCTGGGGTCACAGGCATAATTTCTGGAAGGATCCAGGAAGTCTGCACAAAACACAATCTGTTCCAGACGGCTCATGGCAGGACGCCCTACGGTATGATTATCTACAGCGTTTATGATATCCTGATTATCTATGCCATATTTGTGCTTTACGTAATAAGCGCCTAAACGGGCATGTACCAGGCTGGTGGCCCTGCGCTCGATATCGGATAAGGCAATACCGTAATCATCACAAATACGGACGATATCAGGGCCTTTTGCTACTTCCTTGGCACAGTCATGCAGGATGCCGGCTATAAGAGCTTTTTCCTTATCTACACCGTATACGGCGGCCAGATCGGCTGACATAAATGCTACGCCTACTGAATGCACATATCTGTAGGTAGATAAACTCTTTCTCATCTCCTCCATCAGAGCATATACACGGTCAAAATCTATCGGCTTCTCTTCCATTACATCTCCTTTTACACAGTAAATGGAGAATACTGCAAGCCTTTGATACTCGAAGCAATTATACGAATACATGATTTATCATAGCTTGGCGTCTGTTTTCTCCAAATATATGTGATTCAATTACCTGGGAAGTTCTATTTTATTCTTCTTGTCTTTGTCCTTTGTTTCTTTGTAGAGAACGATCTTACGACCTGTAACAGCTACTACCTCGGAATGAGTTCTGTCTGCAAGGATTGCAGCAATTTCCTTAGGCTCGTCATCACAATTCTTAAGAACATCTATTTTTACCAGCTCGTTTTTAGCAAGGTGCTCTATCATTGCCTCAGTAAATTCAGGTGTAAGACTGGACTTACCGATATGAAAAGCAGGTATCAGTGTAGCTGATAAGCTTCTTAAATAAGCTCTCTGTTTGGATGTCATCTCTATATTACCTCCTTTTATGAAGCTTAGGCCTGATTACTATTCAGATTAACTGTGAATAGTAATTATTTAAAATAATCAAAATCCCAACCGTACATACGTACAGTGTCGCCGTCTTTACAGCCCAGGGCCTCCAGCTCCTCCAGAATGCCATTGGTACGAAGGAAATTCTGGAAAAATTCGAAGCCTTTTTCTGAGTCGATATTGGTATAGCCCAGCATTTTTTCGATACGAGGACCCTCTACTACGTATACGTCATCTTCTTCATTGTACTCTACGAAGTAAGGCTCCTGATCGTGATCCAGGCTCTCAGGGAAGAATTCCTGCTTGAAGACAATAGGCTCTTCCTTGGTCTCTTTAAGCATTTTATTTACATACATCAGGAGATCATCAATACCTGCGCCTGTAGCTGCAGATATAGGGAAAATCTTAATCCCCTGAGGTTCAAATTCGTTTTTAATAAGCTCCATTGCGATATCTTTCTCTTCTCCGTAGAGAACATCCAGCTTATTCGCGGCAATGACCCAAGGCTTTTTACTAATGGAATCATTGTATTCTGAAAGCTCTTTTGTAATATTGTATATATCCTGTACTGCATCTCTGCCTTCTGTGCAGGCTGCGTCTACAATATGGATAAGTACACGGCATCTCTCGATATGACGAAGGAACTGATGACCCAGACCAACGCCCTCGGATGCACCTTCTATAAGTCCCGGAATATCAGCGATAACAAAGCCATCGCCGTTTTTAAGATCTACTACACCCAGATTTGGGTTCAGTGTAGTGAAATGATAGTTTGCGATCTTTGGCTTGGCATTGGTAACACGGGATAAAAAGGTGGACTTACCGACATTCGGATAGCCTACCAGACCTACGTCAGCGATACACTTAAGCTCCAGAATGACATTTAATTCCTTTGCTTCCTGACCCGGCTGAGCATATTTAGGTACCTGCATGGTAGCTGTAGCATAATGACGATTACCCTTACCGCCACGGCCTCCCTTTAGGACTACCTGACGCATATTGCCGTGGGACATATCGCAAATAACCTTACCGCTGGCCAGATCTTTTACTACAGTACCCTCAGGTACTTTAAGGATAACATCAGCGCCATCAGCACCTGTACAGTTATTCTGACCGCCCTTCTCACCGTCACCTGCTGCATACTTACGTACAAAACGGTAGTCAGTAAGGGTATTTAAGCCTTTATCCACTTCAAAAATAACATCGCCGCCACGTCCTCCGTCGCCGCCATTAGGACCACCTGCAGCTACGAAAAGCTCTCTTCTGAAAGCTACGCAGCCATCGCCGCCTTTGCCTGATTTTATAAAAATTTCTGCACGATCTGCAAACATGTTATCTCCTTTTATTGAAAAATCATCTTATAATTAAGATGAATAAAGCCCCGAACTTTACAATTCGGGGCTCTGTAACGTCTAATTACTCTTCAACCGGATAAACAGAAGCCTGCTTCTTGTCTCTTCCAAGTCTCTCAAATCTTAAAACGCCATCAGTAAGTGCATATAATGTATCGTCACCGCCACGGCCAACGTTTACACCAGGATGGATCTTTGTGCCACGCTGTCTGTAAAGAATATTGCCGGCTAAAACGAACTGACCATCTGCACGCTTAGCACCAAGTCTCTTGGACTCGGAATCTCTGCCGTTCTTAGTAGAACCAACGCCCTTTTTATGAGCAAACAACTGAAGGTTCATCTTTAACATTGCCATTACCTCCCATGAAATTTGAATTTAACATACTTGTTATATTCTTCGGAAATCGTCCTGATCCCTAAGAAAAAGGATTGTAGGAGAAGTTTACTCTCCTTCGATACGTCTGAAGTGATGATGAACTCCAAAAGCCCTGACTTCTCATCAGTCTTACAGGAGAAGTGATCCTCTGTAAAAGACTCTACAGAATTCACTGTATTCTCAGCTAATACGGAAACCGCGGCACATACTATGTCACGACCGGCATCCTCATAGCCTGCATGCCCCTCGATACGAAAGCCGCATGCCTCATCTGCTCCATTGTAAATCGCTGTTACGTTAATCATGATTAAGCGTTGATCTTCTCAATCTTAACGCGAGTATAATTCTGTCTGTGGCCGTTCTTCTTATGATAGCCGGACTTTCTCTTATACTTGTAAACAATAACCTTCTTACCCTTAACGTCTCCAACTACGGATGCGTTAACGGTTGCACCGGCTACAGTAGGATTTCCAACCTTCATGGTTCCGTCGTTAATAGCAAGAACCTGATCGAATGTGAAAGTAGCACCAGCTTCAACGCCGAGCTTTTCTACATTAATGATATCGCCTTCTGTGACCTTGTACTGCTTACCGCCTGTTGCAATAATAGCGTACATATTGGCACCTCCATTTTATCATTACTCGCCAACTATGGTGCTGCTTTTAGGCAGACTTCGACCTCGTTGTGCGGCATACCTTGATATTTAATCATAAATCAAGCTCAATGTCAACATATTTTTAAAAAATCTTAAAAATTCTCACCTAACTGTTGGGAAAGGGGCTTAAATACCTTCTTTCTGGTGATTTCCACCAGTCCCAGCCTGGTAATATCCACTACTTCTGCCTTTACCGGATCCTTCTTAAACTCTTCTCTTAAGGTCGCCAGAAGTATTTCGTTTTTGGAGTCATCTTCCATATTAATGAAGTCTACTATGATGATACCGGAGAGATTCCTGGCTCTCATCTGAAATGCTATCTCCCTGCAGGCTTCCATATTTATTTTGAAAAAGGTCTCCTGAATGTCATTTTTTCCGGCTATAGCCTTGCCTGTATTTACATCTATGGCTGTCAGGCTTTCTGTCTGCTCTATGTAAAGGGAAGCGCCTGACTTAAGATAAACTATTTTACGAAGAGCCAGGTCTAGGTGTCTGTCCACCTTATATATGGTATTTAGCTCCACTTCGGACATGTATGTGACAGCAGGCATATCCTGTGATTCTACAGCTGTAAGCTCATCTTTAATATCCTTACAGTCAGTTACTATCTTATCTATCCTGTAAGTATTGGTATCTCTGATAGCCAGCAGATACTCGGGATCTGATTTCCTTATAAGGGTGAAGGGCATGAAATGTACAGCTCTTTCACAAACACTTTTGTAAAAGGCAAGCTCTTTGTCAGCTTCTTCTCTTATAATATCAGCACTGATGCCTGCTGCATTGGTCCTTATGATAATGCCGGCCCCATTCAGATCATAACCGGAAAAAATATCAGTAAGTCTGTCTTTTTCAGCTTTCCCGCTTATCTTCTTGGATACATGGACGCCGTTACTTCCGTGACAGATGCTCACATATTTACCTGATAGGGAAAAGCCGGTGGTAACCACGGGGGCCTTTGTCTTAATGCCTTCCTTTTCTATAGCTACAATCAGCTCATCACCCATAGAAATTTTTTTTAGGCTCTGCTTTTTTACAAAAACAGCATTGTCGCAGGCAGAAAGATCCAGATAGCATTCCAGGTCTTTACTGATATTTACAAAAGCAGCATTTATGTTTTTAACGATATTGGATATACGCCCCACATATATGTCGCCTACCC
>JAZUFN010000123.1:0-2281 GCA_045640725.1 Lachnospiraceae bacterium | reverse complement strand
ACGCGCTTATGGACTATTTCATTAAGTTTTGTACAGCCTTTACAGTTAAATCTGAATACTAATCAGTCCTTAAGCAAGCTTAGGCCTGATTAATATACAGATTAACTGTGAATAGTAACGATAAAAATGAGATGAATTATGTGAGGGGGAAAATAAATGAGATACACAACAACAGAAAAATATCATACTAACTGTCCGAATTGCGGCGGTGTTATAGGTGAGCATGACAAGTTTTGTACCTACTGCGGTACCAGAGTGGTTTATGAGCGTACCTTTACTCAGGAAGATACAGTGTCCATGGATCGTAACAGGGTGGACATTGAGTCTGAAGCCATGGAGGGCGTTGGCACAAAAGACGGCAGCGTCGTAGGAATTGCTTTTATGATCTTTTGGTGCTTTTTAGCATTAATGATGTGCGGGCCCTTTTTTGCAATAGGAGGCCCTATGGGCTTGGTGCCTTTTGGAATGTTCATATTTGGCGTAGTCATGCTGGTGAATACTATAAAAGGACGTAATGTTCATAAGGATATTATAGATAACGCTCCCAGATATAATGCTACAGTACTGGATCACTGTATATATCAGGAAACCCACGGCACAGGAAAAGATCGTCATACAGTAACTTTGGCAAAAGTTAAGGTTATGGCCAATATTAATGGCGAACAGAAGGTTATTATGATTAAGGTGGGGGATCCTTCTAATGCAGCCCAGTTCCCTGAGGGAAGCACCGTTTCCATTGCGGGACGCGGTAATTATTATGTAATTTTGTAAAGTGAAATCAGCCGGATGCTATTCCGGCTGATTTTTTGTTGCACAGCAGATAGAAGCTATAAATAGACACGGAGTATGTTGCAACTAACAGCAGATGTGTTATAATGACTCTGATTGAGAAAAAGGGGAAAACTATGAAAAAAATAAAACTATCCGGCTTGCTTTTAATAATAATGCTTATGTCACTTTTGGCAGGATGCAGTGGCAAGGAGCAAGGCAATACACCGGATCCTGGCATTTCACCGTCTGTTACTCAGACTCCTATTGCTACTCCCATCGTTACACCTGTAAATACTGTGCCCCCTACTCCGACTGTCAGCCCCAGCCCTACGGACACGCCCACGCCCAGTCCTACCACGGCTGTCAGCATCAGCATGGTGGGAGATGTACTTCTGCATACCCGTATCGAGAAGGACTGCAAGCAGGAAGACGGAAGCTACGATTACAATAGCATCTTTTCCAATACCACTGACCTTATAAAGTCCTTTGATTTGGCTCTGGTCAATCAGGAAGTCATTATAGGTGGAGCAGAGCTTGGAATATCCGCATACCCTTCTTTTAATGCGGACTATTCTCTGGCAGAGGCCCTGGTAAATGCCGGATTTGATGTGGCATTGCATGCTACCAATCATGCCTTGGATAAAAGAAAAGATGGAATTATAAACTGCATCAACAACTGGAAAAAATACCCTTCTATGAAAGTAATGGGGATTTATGAGACCCAGGAAGAAGCAGACAACCAGATTTACTATTATGAAAAAGATGGTATAACCATTGCATTTTTGAATTTTACATATGGTACCAACGGTATATCACTTCCAAAAGATATGCCTTATTGCGTGGGGCCCTTGCTCACTAAGGATAATCAGGAAAGGATAGCTGCCCTTCTGGATAAAGCAGCGGAAAATTCTGATTTTCTTGTGGTATTACCTCATTGGGGGACTGAATACAATTTAAAAGAAAGCCGGGAGCAAAGAGAGTGGAACAGCTTTTTTTACCGGCATGGTGTAAATCTGGTAATAGGTACCCACCCTCACGTGGTGGAACCCATTGCTATCACGGATGATAGCGGGACCAGGACCATAAGTGAGTATGAGGTGGACGAAAACAATCATCGTGTATTACCTCCTGACGCTATGCTGACTTTTTACTCTTTGGGGAATTATGTGAATTGGACAGGAGAAAAGGGAGACGAGAAATACCAGCGCATGGTAGGTGCCATGGCAGGGATTACGCTGTCCAAGGACGCAGATGGCAGGGTATTTATCCTGGACTTTAATGTAACGCCGCTGGTAAGCCACGTGGTGACAGGGAAAAATCAGGTGACTGTATATAAGCTTACGGAATACACTGAGGAGCTGGCACAGATTAATGAGATAAAAAAGCAGTCAGAATTGTTTTCATTGAGCAATCTGAAAGCTGTTTGTGACAAAGTATTTGGCGAGTTATGGAAAAGATAAGAAAAAGTCGCTAAGCCATTATAGTTCACGCTATCGCGTGAAGGCGCGGC
>JAZUFN010000122.1:0-4942 GCA_045640725.1 Lachnospiraceae bacterium | reverse complement strand
CTTAGCGCCCATCTGATGAGCCTTCTCGATAGCATAAATAGCAACGTTACCTGAACCTGATACTGCACAAATCTTACCTGCGATATCTACACCGTTATCCTTAAGAAGCGCATTGGTAAGATAAAGAAGACCGTAACCTGTAGCCTGGGTACGAGCCAGAGAACCGCCATAGGAAAGCCCCTTACCTGTAAGTACGCCCTCGTAGAGATTGGTAATTCTCTTGTACTGACCATACATAAAGCCGATTTCTCTTGCGCCTGTACCAATATCGCCGGCAGGAACATCTACATCAGCACCGATATACTTATAAAGCTCTGTCATAAAGCTCTGGCAGAAGGCCATAATCTCTCTGTCTGACTTACCCTTAGGGTCGAAATCAGAACCGCCCTTACCACCACCGATAGGAAGAGTTGTAAGAGAGTTTTTAAAGATCTGCTCGAAACCAAGGAACTTAATGATGCCAAGGTTTACTGATGGATGAAGTCTGAGACCTCCCTTGTATGGTCCGATAGCGTTATTGAACTGGACGCGGAAGCCTCTGTTTACCTGTACCTGTCCCTTATCATCTACCCAAGGAACACGGAAAAGAATCTGTCGATCAGGCTCTGTGATTCTCTCGAGGATAGCATTTTTTCTGTATACTTCCTCGTTTGCCTCTACTACAGGTCTAAGTGAGTCAAGAACTTCAGTAACTGCCTGAAGGAATTCCGGCTGATCACCATTCTTTTTCTTGACGATTTCAAGTACTTCATCAACGTATGACATCTTTGTGTCCTCCCAATTTTTGTAAAATGTTTTTTTGTATACAACCGTACAAATTGGATTTATTATAATCATACCCCCAAATAAATGTCAAGACTTTTTTGCGTTAAAGCGAAAAATTAATTATATTGTTCAGTTGCTAATCGTACAAAAAGAAGGCTGCACCGGGCAGCCTTCTTTTGTATAAACCGTATTTACAATATAAATTTATCCATGCTCTTCTTCAGACTGTCTGCAATTTCCTTAAGAGCTCCTGCTTCAGTAGAGATATCCGACATTGCCTCATCTACTCTTACTACTCCTTCATTGGTATTCTCAATGTAATCGGAATTCGAAGCGGAAATAGCTGCCAGACTCTCAACCTTATCGATAACCACTTTTCTGGACTGGTCCATATTGCCTGTAGCAGTGAAGATACGTCCAACTGCACCCAGACTCTCCCGTACCTTATCGTTAGCCTCAGCCATGGATTCTCTGGTAGTATTACTGTCAGCCTGCTGCTTCTTCATGATTTCGATTACTTCCTCCATGGTCTTAACCATTTCCTCGGAATCCTTGAGAAGCACATTAATTACCTCATCAATCTGAACTGCAGATGCTGTAGACTGTTCTGCCAGCTTCTGAATCTGATCTGCGACTACTGCAAAGCCTCTACCGGCATCACCGGCTCTGGCAGCCTCAATGGATGCATTAAGAGCCAGAAGGTTCGTTTCGTCTGCAATATTGGTAATAATCGCCGTAGCGGACCTGATTTCCTGTACTGATGCATTTGTATTATTGGTCTGTTCATATACTCTGTCAACAGCTTTTTGAGAAAGAATCGAAGTCTCCACCAGGCCCTTCAATGTGTCAATAGCCTGTGTGCTGGACTTAATCGTTTCTTCAGTTTCATCATTAAGGGATTTTACTTCATTATTTGTATTAATGATTTCATCACCCATAACAGTAACTTTTTCAGACACTTCTTCAGCGTCTCTCACCTGATTCTGAGCGCCATTAGCTACTTCCAGCATGGAAGCTCGTACTTCCTGAAGTATGGCAGCTACCCCGGTAACTCTCTCATCCAGCGCAACTGCAGCCCTGGTAATGTCATTGGACTGAGCCTGTATATCGCTTACAGTGAGTTTGAGTTTTTCTCGCAGCTGCTCAACTGCTTTACCCACCAGACCTATCTCATCTCTTCGCCTTACACACTTCTTAAGGGTCTCGCTCTCAGAAAAGTCCAGATTTGCGCATCTTTGTACTTCTGACGCAATATTCTTAATAGGCTTTGCAAAAAGAGATGCTGCCAATCCTGCCAGTCCTGCTGCTACAATAATAATTATAATATCAATAATAACAATCTTGCTGATTGACTTATTGACTACTGCTTCTACCTTACTCATCTCCGCTACAAGTACGGTAACGAACTTCTTTTCCTCATCAGGCGCGACAGCTGCAAACATTTCTTTATCGCCCTCATAATAAGTGATAATCTGGGATTCCGATACATCACCATTTCGTAGCATAATAAGGTAATTCACTATCTCCTGCTTATTCATTATACGCCCAATGGCATCATCATTGGGATGGTAAAGAAACATACCGTCTGAAACCTGGAGTGCATAGCCATAGCTTCCTTCTATACCATCACAGGAGATTCCATTATACAGATTTTTCAAAACTCCCATAACATACATATAGTCAATATTGCTACCGCTGGACTTTCTGTACATGGCTACTTCATCTGTATAGCACTCCGCCACATCCTTTATATAAGTACTTACCAAATCTCTATTTACTTTTTTGACATTTGAGCTAGTCATTTGCACATTCATAAGAGCAACCATAAAGATTATTGCCAGGAAAATTGCTGCCAGTTTAATTCCAAAGGAGTTGGTCAGTCTAAAAGTCTTTTTTACGTTTGTGTTCTTTCCCATAAGTTTTCTCCGTATAAATTATAACCATGTTTCAAATAGATATATAATTTCACCTATGATTTTACCTTGAAAAGGCCAACAAATGTCCATCAAAAGAGGAGGGATACTATATCCCCCCTCTAAAGGTTTTATTAACTTTCTATCAAGTTTCTATCTGGGTAATCTTGGAAGCACGAGCCTCTATTTCTCTCTGCTGTACATCCGCCGGAGCCTGCTCATATCTGACGAAACTATGGCAATATTCGCCAATGCCACCCGTCATGGATCTGAGGTCTGTGGAGTAGCCATACAGCTCAGATGAAGGTATCTCTGCTTCAATTACCTGTTTTCCATTTACCGGCTCCATGCCCATAATACGACCGCGTCTCTTATTTAAGTCTCCCATAATATCACCGGTATATTTATCGGGTACTGTTACTTTAAGACATTCAATAGGCTCCATGAGCACAGGCTTGGCAGCCATAAATGCAGAGCGGAAAGCCAGCATGGAAGCTGTCTTAAAGGCCATCTCAGATGAATCTACCGGATGATAAGACCCGTCTACCAAGGTCGCCTTTATACCAACCACCGGATATGCTGCCAATGGGCCCTTTACAACACTTTCCTGAATACCCTTTTCTACTGCAGGGAAGAAGTTCTTCGGCACAGATCCGCCAAAAACCTTTTCCGAGAATTCATAAGCCTTGTCAGTATCTCCCAAAGGCTCGTAATCCATAATAACATCGCCATACTGTCCATGTCCGCCGGACTGCTTTTTGTGCTTACCCTGAACTTTTTCTACTTTCTTGGTTATAGTCTCTCTGTAAGCAAATTTCGGCTTACTCAGCTCTATGGTCACTTTATATCTTTCTTCCAGCATAGATGCAGCTATTTCCATCTGCTGCATGCCAATGCCGTAAAGAAGCATCTGTCTGTTATCCTCATCATTGACCATCTTAAGAGTCAGATCTTCAATAGTAAGCTTTAACAGGGCCTGAGCCACTTTATCTTCTTCACCCTTTACCTTTGCCTTATATCTCATATACTCCTGAGGCTCAGACATGGTAGTAGGATGGAACTCTATAGGGCATTCCCGGGTAGATAAGCTGTCACCTGTT
Organism: Lachnospiraceae bacterium; assembly: GCA_045640725.1. Classification (GTDB taxonomy): domain Bacteria; phylum Bacillota; class Clostridia; order Lachnospirales; family Lachnospiraceae; genus RGIG3528. Next base: position 1,164 of record JAZUFN010000122.1, on the reverse strand, counting down.
CTGGTGGACTGAAGCTTGCCTATAGCTCCAATGTCTCCCGACTCCAGAGCATCTACCTCAAAAAGTTCCTTACCTCTCATTACGTATAGCTTCTGAAGCTTTTCTTCCACTTCCTTGGTAACATTATATACTGTATCACCGGCCTTAAGAGTACCTGTACACACCTTAACCAAGGAGTATTTGCCTACAAAAGGATCCATGATAGTCTTAAATACATATGCACTTACAGGCTTTGCCGGATCCTTATCCGCCAGCACTTCCGAGCCATCCTTTTTATTAATACCCTTTTTAAAAACAGCTGACTTATCAGGGGCCGGGAAATACTTCATGAAGGACTGCAAAAGCATATTACAGCCATATGTCAATGTACCGGAGCCCATCTGAACCGGAATAATATCATGTTCAATAACGCTCTTTCTTAAAGCACCGGAAATCTCTTCCTGGGTAAATTCTTCTCCATTAAAGTATTTATCCATAAGAGCCTCATCAGATTCTGCTACCGCTTCAAGTACGTAATTTCTTGTGTCTTCCAAATCTCCCTTAACACCTGCAGGGATATCGGTTTCAATATATGTGCCATCAGGATTAAACTTTCTTGCTCCCATTTTTACAACGTTTACAAATCCTGTGAATTTACCATCTTCGTATGTAGGCAAATGGAAAGGTGCCACTTTTTTGCCATACATTTCTTTTAATTCCTGAACTATCTTTAAGTAATCCGCATTGGGATCATCCATATTTGTTACAAAGAAAATGCAAGGAATTTTTCTTCTTTCACAAATATCCCAGGCTTTCTGTGTCCCCACCTCTATGCCCGCTTTTCCATTAATTACGATTACAGCTGCATCCGCAACGCTCATTGCCTCTTCAGCCTGACCAACAAAGTCAAAATACCCCGGTGCATCAAGCAAATTAATTTTCAGTCCTTCCCATTCAATCGGAACCACTGAAGCTCGAATAGAAAACTTACGTTTAACCTCTTCCTTGTCATAATCACTGATGGTAGTACCATCTGCGACTTTACCCATTCTGGAAATCGCTCCGGTATGATACGCCAGCGCCTCTGCAAGTGTAGTCTTACCGGAGCCTCCATGGCCCAGCAATACAACGTTTCTGATTTGTGATGTCTTGTAAACCTGCATACAAATTCCGTCCTTTCATATA
>JAZUFN010000121.1:0-6467 GCA_045640725.1 Lachnospiraceae bacterium | reverse complement strand
TACACTACACGCATGCGTCTTCTTTCATCCGGACTATAACCGTCGGTCTCGGAATCACACCGAGTCAGTCAGGAAAACCTGAGTTGTGGACTTTACCACCGATAGGGAATTGCACCCATCCTCGAAGAAACAATCTTTAATTATAATTTTTATTTATCTAAAAGGCTTATTCAACCTTTAAGATCTTGAATACTACAGTCTCGCCGGAAGGTGTCTCAACCTTAACCTTTGCTCCTGCTTTCTTGCCCTTGAGCGCCATACCCAGAGGGGACTCATTGGAGATAAGTCCCTTAAGGATATTAGCTTCAGTGGAACCTACCATCTTATACTCTACGGTCTCATCAAACTCAACGTCCAGAACCGTAATCTTGGATCCGATACCAACTACTCCTGTATCTACATCCTTTTCATCTACTACTTCTACATTCTTAAGGATAGCCTCAAGCTCTTCGATACGAGTCTCAATCTCTCTCTGCTCATCCTTAGCTGCATCATATTCTGCATTTTCAGAAAGGTCGCCCTGTTCTCTGGCTTCCTTAATCTTCTGAGAAATCTCTTTACGCTTAACTACCTTGAGGTGCTCCAGCTCTTCTTCGATCTTTTTGAGACCTTCGATAGTCATAATGTTTTTCTTAATATCTGCCATGTCAAACTCCTTTTAACTGAGTCTTCAGAGTCTACGCCAAAAAGGGCACAATTGATGCACTCTGAATGGTCATTTTATAACACAGTTTTCATTTTGTCAAGATGTTTTGCCAAGTAAAACGTTAACGTGTTATCCCTGCACCAAACCAGTGATCGTTCAACCAGTCCACACGCTTTCTGGTAACACTTTTTTCATCAATAAGCCCTGTAAAACTGCTGTATGAATAGCTCTTCTTTTTTGCCTTTAAGAGAGAATTAGCCAGTGTCCTGTCATCGGCAGCATTTTGGGCATAGGTTATAAGCTCTGCTACCATATTGTCATAAACCTCTCCATAAAAGGCGGACCAGACACCGCATACCATATCCCGGAACCAATCCTCCTTTATCAGTAGCAAGAACCAGGCATTCACACGGTCGTGTGTGGCATCCACATACATATTATCAAATGCGCCTGCTATCAGCTGGTATTCTTTATCCGGAAAAGCAGAAGCTGACATATAACCGAATTCAAAATCCCAAGGGCAAAGGAAGGTAAGTTTTTTATACTTGGATTTCTCTGAAAAATCCACAGCCATATAGAAGCTTCCCGATCCCCTGTCTACATCCATCGTGATTTCCTCAACCAAATAGGCATATACTATGGATTCCAGGTCCATTACCGCACCTATGCAGTCCTTGGCATTATCATATATGCCTGCGCCGTCTATAAGGTTCCAGTCAGCATCAAAAGTATAGTACTTTTTGTTTTCCACAGCTTCGTAAAGAATCTTAAAAGCGTTTACCATGTATTTTTCGATAAAGGCAGTCTGCGCATCACAAGTAATATCACTATGAATGGTAAAGTACTTTTCTTTAATCTTTCTGGTAACGCCTTGTATATCCGTCACTGTGGCATTTTCATGGTAAAAAGCAAACCAGGGGTTGGTGTTGGACTTATTGGTAGCATAATTATCTATTTCAAGAAAATAGCCTATATCTGTACCTGTATAGCCTTCTGACGGCTTTGTTACTCCTACCCTATGCTTCTTAGCCTCACTTTGCTCACAGAGGGTGTAGATCCCCATATAACTGCCATTCAAATATACATGCACCATACAGGCATCTGTAACATAGTATTTGCCACCATGAAGCGCCTTGGCCAGGCTAAATGCGTATAAATTGTCCAGGGGGCGATAAGGCGTAGCTTCCAGCAGAACCCAATCCTTAAATTTATTTCCTGAATTAAAGCCGAAGAGATTTTGTTTTTCATCAAATTTTATTTTGTATGGATAGCTGTCGTTGGGATATTGAGCCCTGAAGCTGTCTGATGTGTATTTTCCTACATCAGGGGCTGAGCTGGCATTTCCTCGTACACGAATCTGTGCAGTGTACCTCACCGCGAATTCTTCCGGACAGTTCAGGGTATCTATCACACAAGGTATAGTAGAACCTGCTTTATATATCGGACTGCTGTCCGGCGTAGAGATGCTGATTACGGGAAAAGCATACTTGCCATCGGCAAAAGTATCTGCAAGCTCTGCCACACTCGCATTTGGCATTGCAGTGGGAGTATGGGTAGGACTGGCAGTAGGCATTTCCGTGGGACTATTTGTAGCTAAAGGAATCAGAGTGTTTATCGGCATCTGTGTAGGGGTGTTCGTGGGTACCTGCGTCGGGCTCTTCGTTGGTATTTCCGTGGGGCCCGGCAGGGGAGTTTTCACCGGATTTTTACCACATGCAACCGCTATAAAGCACAAAAACGCAAGAACCATGATAGTCCCTGCGTTTTTTGTTTTTCTTCTTGTCAAAGGGGTATTTCTCATACTTCCTCGATTTTCTACTAACGCTTTACATCATTACCAAACCAGTTTTCATCCAACCAGATTATTCTTTTCTCCAGTTTATCTGTCAGGGTCTTAAAGGATGTCAGTGAAGACCAGCTCTTGTCTTCTTTTTTAGGCACTCTGGCCATTTCCAGGTCACTTTTACCGATTGTATCCAGATTCAGCATCTCTGCCTTGAATGTATCGTAAGCACCGCCCTTATAAAACTCGTTCCATTTTTCGCGGACCATATCCCTGAACCAGCTTTCCTTCATCAGGAGGATAAACCAGTAATTGGCTCTGTCGCCGTTACTAAAATCATCGAAGCCACCGGCTACAAGCTGCTTCTTGGTAGAGTAAGCATAGCCATACTCAAAATCCCAAGGGCAAAGGAAGGTGAGCTTTTGGTATTTGGACTTTGCAGAAAAGTCTACAGCCATATAGAAACTACCTTCGCCTCGGTCATAGTCGGTAGTAATTTCTTCAATCAGGTAGCTGTACACTACGGAATCCAAATCCATTACAGCACTGATACAGTCCTTGGCATTTTTGTAGGTTGACGAAGCATCTACCTTATTCCAATTCTCATCCAGAGCATAGAATTTTTTATTTTCTACTGCTTCATATACTATATCAAAAACATTTTCCATGTATTTTTTGATGAAATCGGTCTGGTCTTTTGAGGTAATATCGCTATGAATGGTGTAGTATCTGGCCTTAAACGTCTTGGTAAGTCCCTGAACGTCAGTCACAGTAGCCTTATTATGATGATTCAGCTTAAAACAAGGATTCTCCTCTGATTTTGCGTAATTATCAATCTCAAGAAAATAGCCTATATCAGTACCTGTATAGTCTTCCTTCGGTTCATTTACGTCAACTCTGTTTTTCTTAGCTTCACTCTGCTCACAGAGAGTGTAGAGCCCCATGTATTTGCCATTTATATACACGTGCACCATACTTACATCAGATGCATAATATCTGTCGCCATACAGAGCATGGGCCAGCATAAATGGATAAAGATTATCATTGGGATAACCGGTTTGTTTAAGTAATACCCACTCTTTAAAACTGTTGCCTGAATTTAATCCAAACAAATTTGTCTTTTCATCGAATTTAATTTTATAGGGGTAACTGAAAGTAGGATACTTCGCTCTATTTTCCTCATCATACTTGCCGTTTGCTGCGTAGGCACTGGAATTACCGCGTACACGTACCTTAGCTGTAGTTGCCAGCTTATATTCATCGGCACAATTCATGGTAGAAACCACGCAGGCAATCGTTGATTCCTTGGAGTAAACAGGAGCGCTGTCCTTTGTGGTAATACTGATAGCAGGAAACCCGTATTCCCCTTTGGAAAAAGTCTCCAGCATGGTTTTATATTCTGCTGTTTCCAGCTTTTTTTCATACTGATTGTACAGAGTCTGAGCCTCTGCGCTTATTGGCGTAGGCGTCTTGGTAGGCTTGGGTGTATCTGTAGGGATAGCGGTCGGCTGATTTGTGCTTCCCGGTATAGCTGTAGCTGCTGCAGTAGGAGTACCGGAAGCAGGGGGCTGGACAGGGTCTGTAATCTTTTTAGCGCAGGCCGCCCATATCACACACAGAAACGCAAGAGCCAAAATGGCTCCTGCGTTTCCAATTATTTTGTTTTTCATTTCGATTCTCCTCATAATCCCTTATTATGTCCCGTAATTACATTAAAGCTTCAAATTCATCCATCAGATTGCTGAATACCTGAAGAGCCTGCTCAATAGGCTCAGGGCTGGTCATATCTACGCCTGCAACCTTAAGAAGGTCGGTAGGAGACATAGTGCAACCACCTGACAGGAACTTCTTGTAGTCTGCTACTGCAGGCTCGCCCTCAGTAAGAATACGATTGGACAGAGCCAGAGCTGCTGAATATCCTGTAGAATACTGATATACGTAGAAGTTGTAGAAGAAATGAGGGATACGTGACCACTCATATGCAATCTGCGGATCGCTTACTACTGCATCTCCATAATACTTTTTGTTCAAATCATAGTACATCTGGCTAAGCTTGTCTGATGTAAGACTCTCACCTCTTTCAGCAGCTTCATGAGTAGCAAGCTCGAATTCTGCAAACATAGCCTGACGATACAGAGTAGTACGGAAATCATCCAGCATGTGATTAATAATATATGCTCTTTCCTTCTTGTCTGTTGTCTTCTTCAGAAGGCTCTGAGCCAGTAGTGCCTCGTTACAGGTAGATGCTACTTCCGCAACGAAGATGGTATAATTGGAATTGGTACAGCTCTGTGCCTGTGCAGACAGGTATGAATGCATGGTATGACCCAGCTCATGAATCAGAGTAAATACTGAATCCAAGCCACCATCGTAATTCATAAGAATATATGGATGAACACCATAAACACCTGCAGAGTAAGCGCCACTTCTCTTACCCTCATTCTCATACTTGTCGATCCAACGCTCATTAAATGCTCGCTCAATAACGTCTGTGTAGTCCTTGCCCATAGGCTTCAGAGCTTCAAGCACCATGCCCTTAGCTTCTTCAAAAGGAATCTTCTTGTCTACATCATTTACAAGCGGAATGAAAAGATCATACATGTGCTGCTCGGAGAAGCCTAAAACTTTCTTTCTGATAGCCATGTAACGATGAAGCTTGTCCATATTTTTATTCACTACATCGATAAGATTTCTATAAACAGATGTAGGTACATTGTTTGCATCTGTAGCAGCTTCCAGGCAGGAATTGTACTTTCTTGCCTTTGCCTTGAAGATATGGCTCTTTACAAGATTCTGGTAGTTGGCTGCCAGTGTATTCTTGTATGCCTCATACATTGAGTAATAGCCCATGAACATATTGCGACGTACATCAACATTCGGATTCTCCAGAAGTACTCTGTAGCGTCCGTGTGTGATACGTACCTTTTCACCATTCTCGTCCTCAATCTCGGGAAATACTACGTCGGCATTGTCGAACATTGAGAAAACACTGGATGGACCGGATAAAACCTCGCCTGCTGAAGCCAACAGCTCCTCCATCTCAGGAGAAAGTGTGTGCTTGGCAGAACGGAGTGTTTCCTTAATGGAAACATCAAATTCATGAAGCTTATCACACTCTGCGTAAAGTGTATCAAGCTTGGTGGAAAGTCCTGTCAAAAGCTCCGGCTCTACAAATGAAAGCTTTTCAGAAATTCCTGTAGCAAAAGCTGCCATACGCATTCTGAAAGACTGATTTTCAGTATTTTTAGTATCTGCATCAGCCATACGCATAACATAACCATAAGTCTTTTCAAAAAGCTCACTGAGACGCTGATCCAGTGTGTACAATTCATAAAGTGAGGCACCACTTTCACATATTCTGCCCTTCATAGCCGCAATCTTATCAGAAATCTCTACAATTTTCTGACGATCTGCTTCAAATGCCTCCATGGAAGGATAGATATCTTCCAGATTCCATGTGTCTTCTACGGGCACCTGACTTCTTTTCTTAAGTTCTTTTTCCATTTGCTTTCTAGTCTCCTTTTTTACTCTTTACCCCAGATTTACTTTTTATAATTTAAAAAAATACTCCCTTTATGAATATCTCCAGGCCTATTCCTATAAGTATAATACCACCTATTATTTCAGCCTTATTCAACTTATCACCTATCTTGCGTCCCAGTAAAAGTGCAACCAGACAAAGTCCGATAGTCACTACACCGATGATGCCGGATGAAAGAAAAGCTTTATCCATGGAATAACTCTCGATAGTAAAACCTACTGACAGAGCATCTATGGAAGTAGCTACACCCTGTACCAGTAAGGCACCGAAGGTAAGCTTCTTAATCTCTTCTTCCTTTTCTTCTTTTCCATCCCTTATACACTCAATAATCATCTTGCCACCTATATAGCAGAGGAGAAAAAGTGCAATGTAGGGGATAAAGGTCTTAAAGGTCTTAAAGTATTCAACAATGTAGTGGACACAAAACCAGCCGATAAGCGGCATCAGGAACTGAAAAATACCAAAAGTGGCAAGTCGGAGGCCAAGCGGTCTTAGGA
>JAZUFN010000120.1:0-5876 GCA_045640725.1 Lachnospiraceae bacterium | reverse complement strand
ATTATTTCACCATTAGCCACCTGTCCACACCAGGACTTAAAATTATCTCTTACATCCATACTCTTTGCATATACCATAACAAAACCTCCGTACATCAGGGCAAAATACCGTACGTTTATACTAGTCAATTACGTACGTTTTGTCAATTTGCTTTCAAGTATTAAACGAAAAAATATGGACATTATTGTATTATACGTTCTTTTCTGCTCAAAGATGAGAAATTCAAAGATGTTCAAAAATATTATCTTCCCATGCTGTAGACTTGCAATGATTGTGTCTACAAAGGTTTTTTATGTATCATATCATAGTTAACAACAGCATTCTCATCACGTCCGCCGTCCCGTTCAACTGATAACCCATTTTTATCCTAAACACTGCTGATGGCTTCACAAGCTGTCGAAAAAACTTCCGGCTTATAAGTCATACTCATCCAAAAACCTTATACTATCCACCTTTGCAATATCGCACTCTGTTTCGTCTAATGTTACAGCGGTAAATTTCAGGTATATAGTCCTCTCCCCTATAACCGGTTCAATAAGTTCAATACCAAAAATACCGTCCCCCTTCACTATGGCGTCAGCTACCACATCACCTTCATTCCTATCCAGCAAAACTTGAAGCCTCAATTTTTTTGCATTCATATATATGTCAATAGCTCGTGGTGAAACATTTCCGAACTGAAGATCCTTAAAGCCCAGAGACTCTCCGCTTTTGACATTTACTTGCGTGCTTAATTCACAAGTGCAATGATCATTTGCTTTGTTTGCATGGGTCAGGGCAGCCTGCTCATTGATAATATTTTTACCACCTTGTAAAAAAGCATATCCGGCAGGAATCTTATTTCTGGCATTCAGATAGGTAGTACTTTTCGCTTTAGGCTCGACCCCTGAATCCACTCAATTAACAATTGTTTTCTCTATTAAAAAAGGGCTACCCTTATGGTAGCCCCTATGATGACATTATACAATAAATTTTTTCATATCTTTCTGAATATCGTTGGCAATGCCCAGATTAGATCCAGCTTTTTCATTCAATTCATTCATATTTTCAGCTATTACACTGACTGCCTCAGCATTTACGGAAACGCTCTTCGCTGTATCACCTACTGACTCATCAATATTTTTTACGGAAGAATCAATATTATTCATCTGATAATTAATCTTGCCGCTCTTATCCTTGAGCTCCAGCATCACATTGCCCAGCTTTTCCATATCCTCTTTGTACTTCTTACTGGTCTCCAGAAGGTTATTGTAGCCATCATCAGTGGTCATCATCATGTAGTCCATCATAGCTTCTGAACCATCTGCCAAAGATTTTACTATTTCAACTACTTCGGCACCGATATCCTTAATCTGACCTGCGATGGAATTGGTATTTGTAGCCAGATTCTTGATCTCTTCAGCTACAACAGCAAAGCCTCTTCCTGCATCACCTGCTCTGGCTGCCTCAATAGAAGCGTTCAGTGCCAACAGATTGGTCTGGCCCGCAATGGAAATAATAGTATCGGTAAGTTCATTGATTTTAGTGATTTTTTCACTTTCTTTAATGATTTCCTGAAGTTCTTCTCTCTTCTTGCCGGTCTCTATATGGGTATTTTCCTGTGTCTTGCGTGCTTCCTCGTACAGATTTCCGGCCTGCTTCTGGATTACTTCTGCATCCTTTGCCTCTTTGTCTGCTACAGCAGCAATATCCTCTACTTCCTCTCTGGAAGAATCAATATTTTTACTGATGGTGGTAAGAGATGAACTGATTTCCTGCATAGCTGCACTCATCTCTTCCATAGTAGCTGATATGTCTTCGACCTGTTTGGTCGCACCCAGAATTTCGTTTTTCATTGCATTGGAAGACTCACCCAAAGCATCAGAATTCACTGTGGTTTCCTTTACTATACCACGGATAAATCCTGTGAAAACGTTGACATTACCGGCTATTACTTCCATTTCATCGCCACTATTAATATCCAGCGTCTTAGTCAGGTCACCACTACCATTGCCCAGCTCAACAATTTTCTCATTGAGTTTCTTAAACTGTCTCTTCAGATTATTGAGAAGGACAAGTACTACAGCCATACCTACTGCAACTACAATTACACATGTGAGAATTATAGTATTACGAACATTGGAAAGTGCTTTTTTTACCTCATTGGTACTAATATCTACACAGGCTATACCTGCCATTTTTCCATCTGATGTATAAAAGGGAGAAAATGCTGTGATATGATTGCCGTAGTCGTCTGTGTATTCTTCGCCTACGCAGATCTTTCCCTGAAGTGCTGTTGCCATGGCAGGCTGATAATCAAAATCACTGCCAATTGGCATTACATCTTCTCCGGCTACAGCCATCTGGAAATATGCCTTGCTTCCGTCAGAAGTAATGGTATAAACAAATTCTACTCCGGCGCTTTCTGTAATGGACACAGCCATTTTATGAACATTTTGGAAAATCTCTGAATCTTCCATGCCTGCTGTCATGGTGGCTAACTGGTCCGCATAGCCTCTGGATGTGAGCTCGGATGCTGTGACAGCAGCTACTTCCATAGCTGATTTTGTCATGAGATTGGTCAGTGAACCACTTTCATTTCTGTATACTATTACTCCGATAATCGAATCAGATAAAAGCATTAATAAAGATACAATAAGTGATAATTTAGCCGCAATACTTAATCTTCTTACCTTCAAGGGGTGGCTCCTTTCATGTGAAAAAACAAAAACAACTTTCTATCAATATTGTTACACTTACTTCACCATTTTAAAGCGATAACATTCAGACGTCAATCACACCATCCCCTACAAAAAAAGCTACACGGATAGCCACCTTTCAGACTACCCGTGTATACTACCCATGTCTATATTAATTTTTCTTTTTTGGCCACTTCCAAAGCATCCTCTCTGCTATTCACCCCTAATTTTGAATAAATGTTTTTCAAGTGGTATTTTACCGTGTTTACTGAACATGACAGAAAATGGGCTATTTCAGCATTACTCCTACCCACCATCATAAGATTAATGACTTCCTTTTCCCTGTCAGTAAGCCTATATACTTGGTCTCCACGCTGTGTAAGGTAATTGGGATAGGTCATGGCAATCTCTCTTGCTGCCTGCATTACATTTTGCGCATATTTATTTTTGCATTCATTTTTAGCGATAAAAAGCCTGGATACTCCAAAAAGAGCATTTCCTTCATCTGCCAGCAAACGAAGAAAGCCACATTTTTCTGAGATATCCAATGCTAATCCGTATTCATTGACAGCATTATCTTCATCTCCAAGTGCAAACAGGACTATGGATTTCAGCATATGCAGCTCACATATTTCCATGTCTCTGCCAGCGGAAGTAACCATTTTTTCCATGTTTTGCAGGAGGGAAAGAGCCACCAGATATTTTTCCTGCATATAATATACTCTGGCTTTTATAAAATAGCGTGACATGTCCTTTTCCTGAATAACGTCAAATTCATTGGGGGCTTTCTTTTCCAGCCAGGCATCTATTTTACTTCGGTCTCCATCGTAGAGAGCGCACCATACCTTCAGTGCTTCGTAATTATCCTTGAGCTCCTGATTGCCACCGGCTTCCACCCTGTCACTCATTCCATTTACCATTGGATAAATGGCCTTTAGCTGGCCTGTGACAATCATTATGCACATTTGAATAAACCTGGCCACTACCCAAAGCTCCACAAAATCGCTGTTTTCCAGGAATGCCAATGAGCTATTGCAAAGGACCAGCGCCTTGTAGCAGTTGTTATTTTGATATTCTATCTCAGCCAGCAGAATCATGGCTATGCACTTTTGAATATCAGAGTATTCACCTTTTTCTATGTAATCCAGGCACTTTACGGATTCCTTTTTAAGCTTCATGGCATAGGCCGATAAATCAGTTTTGCCATTAATAATACTGAGGCGATTCCTTGTAATCCCCTCTGAACTTTCCAATAATTCATCCAGTAATTCTTTTGCGTCCATATATTATGCCCTGTCAATCTCTCAAAGTGCCTTAAAGTCAGCCACTTTCCCTTTATTCCGCCAGTCACCTGTTCAACTATAACAGTCAGAAAAAAAGTTGTCAATTGGAAGTGTTTACTTCATAGATTACAATTAATCAAAAATAAGCGTCTCACACATTATAATATCATTGTGAGACGCTTATTTTAATGTTGAAATAGTCCTGCTTCCCGGTCACTTAAGAAATCCAGACAATATGTAATGGAGCATACGGGACTCGAACCCGTGGCCTCCACACTGCCAGTGTGGCGCGCTCCCAACTGCGCTAATGCCCCGAAAGACTCGCTTATTATAGCATAATTAATTCAGTTAGTCATTATTTTTTTGAATTCTTTAAATCATGGTTACCTTTATGGTTACCGGTAACCATAGAAAAAAGAAAAAGCCTGATAAAATCAGGCTTTAAGAGCAGGGGACGAGAGAATCGAAGTTGTTTCTTTTTCACTGATTCCCTTCTCAACGCCTTGATTTTACTGAGTTTGCAGACACTTAGTCATAGGTTACTTGGTTACCTTTTTTGGTTACCGCATATTGTTAATTAGATGCAACCTTCTTAAGCTGGTCTCTAATTAGTTCCGGACTAGTTCTATTAACCACATAGTTTCTTCTTGTTGTTGCAATGTCCGTATGTCCCATAAGAAGCTTTACAACATCTTCTTGCACACCAGCATACATTAGCTTTGTAGCGTATGTTTTGCGAATCTTATGAGGCGACTTACATTTGATATGAAGCGCATCACATACCCTATAAAGCTTACGTCGAAAACCGCTAGCGCATATCCTGTGTCCATTCTCAGAAAAAAGCCACTCACTACAGTCTGCAAGCTCTAAGATACGTCCAACTGCTCTTTGTCCAACAGGTGAAAGAAACACCTCTCGCGTACCTGCATCTGTCTTTGTGGATTCTTGAACATCGATAACATTTCTCCCATCCTCGTCTTTGTAGTGAATTTCTGTACGGCTTATGGAAATGCAATCCCCGTGAATATCAGACTTCTTTATGGTAGCAAGTTCGCCTACACGTACCCCAGTATCGAAAGCAACAACAAGACCTAACGCCCTGATGTCATCTACTAGGAATAGATGCTTTAAAACAAGCTGTTCCTCTTCCTCAGAGAAATACTGTTCATCAGGACTCTTACGACGATACGTAAAGTTATTTTTTGCCGTGTCCATATCAGATAAGTAAGCAGAGATGCTGATGTCTGTATACTTTCGTTTTTTTGCATATTTAAAAATGCCTCTTAAAATGGTACAGAGATCTGAAAACGTCTTTCTGGTAGGTTTCATTTCCGCAAGTGTTGGATACAGAAAATTATCCAAATCTTCAGTAGTAATAAACTTCATTTTTTTGTTTACTATCTGAGAAGCATGACTATTTGTGCTAAAAAATCTTTTATATTGATTTTCATAACGATCCTTCGTCTGCCTACTCACGTCTCCGTGTTCAAGCTTATCAGACAACCAGCTATGTGCCACTTTGTCTAATGAAGGATCTTCATACAACGGCTTATACAGCTCAAGTAAGAAGGTGTCCATAGCCTCACGCGTAGTGCGCTTTATAAGCTTCCTTTTACCATTATTATCAATATGCGTATACCATTTACTATCAGTTTGATTTTGCCAAACAGCGTAAGGATGCATCGATATATATTTTTGATTTTCTTCCATTTCTATCTGCTGCTTGATGCTTCCAACATCTATTATGCCTTTATTTGTCAAGAACCGCAAGATTTCATCATCAGAAATGTTATTTTGCATGAGGCTTCACCTCCTTTCCTTGTATGTGTGTTATTTCTTTATACATATACTTAGTAGCTATAATTGATTGTAGCTACTAAGTACACATATAATGAGTGTCCCATCGCATTATCGC
>JAZUFN010000119.1:0-8167 GCA_045640725.1 Lachnospiraceae bacterium | reverse complement strand
ATCTCAACAGGACTTAACACAATAATTCCCCTGGAAAAAACTAGATGGTTATATTAAAAGAACATCCCAACAGTTTTTTCATTTCATCATTTTTCTTTTTTTGTTCTTCCTCACGTCTTTTTTCTTCCTGCTGACGGTAGTACTCATTATTTCCTTTGTCTTTTGCGTCCTGCTGGAAAGAAGCCCCATCCTTATTGGTAGTCTCAGTGGTACGGGTCATGTTCTGAACATTGGTCTCCTGAAAATGATTCAGCATAGCTTCAGGCGCATTGTTCACTTTTTGGTTTTGATTTACGTGAAGATTGGCTACTTCCTGTGACTTGGTAGCCATAACAAGTGGTTCATACGATATAGCCATTTTTCCCCTCCTATATCATGGACCCTACATTATCGACATATGATATTAGTAATAAGCATCCAGTTTAACGTCGCCTTTTTCTTTTGTAAATCTGCAATAAGAAGTATCAGTCTTTACGTAGTACACAGCATTGGAAATAACAATCTTACAACCCGGATGAATAGTGCCTTCGGCTCTGACAGAACCACCTTCGTAAGCATCTATCTGATCTTTAAGCTCTTTCATGCGAGCCTCAATTTCATCATTTCTGGCCAGCATTTTTTCTCTGTCAGCATTGCTTCTCTTTAGCTGCAGCAGCTTGTCCGGAGGCAGTTTCCCTTCCAGCTTCAGTCTCTTAAGAAGGCTCTGAATAATAGGCACCAGCTTCTCCATCTCATCATAATTGTCAGTAAGCTCCTTGTCCAAAGCATGATACTCATCTACGATAACAGCATCAATACCACACTCTAAAACAGTAGTAGCTCCCAGATTGGAGCCTATATTTCTGGCTGAAATAAGTGAAGTGGATCTAATGGTACCACCGGAAATAAATCCTTTTTTACCATCAGCCGTAATGTCACCCTTCGCTGTTACATCACTATGCATTATGGAATCTGCAGTTACATAGCCTCCGGCAATAACTGTAGCACTTTCAATAAATTTGGAAATAACATTGCCACTGGCCTTAATAACAGCTTTATCCATACCGGATACACCACGCTGAAGAATAATATTACCGCCTGCTGTGAGATTGGCACCTTCTACAACGCCCTGTACTATAATGTCGCCTTTAGCCGCAACAGAGTATCCTGAATTAACATTACCATGAATGGTAACATTACCGTCATAATCAATATCACCTGTAGAAGTATCAACATTAGCTGCTACTTCAAAGGTATTGGAAACGAACATCATCTCGCCTTCCAGAGAGGCATGTCCGGAAATCTCAGAATAAGCACGGAGTCCATCATCGGAAATCTTAATATTTTTACCACCGCGAAGGGTACGATTTCTGGTCTTTACCTGCTTAATTATCTTACCCATAACATCTATACCGGGACGACCGGGATCCATGGGAGTAAGTTCTGCAATAAGCTGTCCCTGTGAAACAGGGCTTATCATATCCAGCTGATGAAAGTCTACAGAACCGTCTTCATTAAGCTTTGGTTTCATGGTAAGATCTGTATTAAAGAAATACTTAACTACAGCATCATGACCTTCTATCTGCGGAGTAGCTTTCGCCATTACATAGCTCTTAATGTACTGACGATTGTTCATATAGCCTTCGATCATAGCATTATCAACGCCATATTTAACCCCGGCTTTAACCATTTCCTGAACAATCTGATCCTTGGTAAGAGGTCTGCCTCCATCCATAGGAGGATAAAATTTAACACTGGCCGTCAGTCTGTCCATGGAAATATCAACCATGGCCACTTCATCAAGAGTATTTACTTTTTCAGGTGTTAGTAAAAGTTCTTTTACTCCTTCTATAGGAGTCGAGAAAAAAGTATTTACAGCAGGCTTATCATATGGAAATTTAACTACTTTATCCAAATAATCAAATACATCCATCGCTCTAATATCTGCACTGCCACCCTCAACAGGTGGATAAGTTGTAATGTAAGTGCCTCCGTTTTTTACAGTGAGTCTAAAAAATGCGTTCTTTGCCATATCCCCAATTATCTCCTATTTTGCCCAATACCAGAAACCTGATTAAAAACCCAATTTAGAAAAATAATTCAATCTCCGAACCTAATTTAACACGCAGCTTTGAAATAGCCTTGGAATGAAGCTGAGAAACTCTGGACTCTGATACTTCAAGTACAAGACTTATTTCTTTTAAAGTCATTTCCTCGTAGTAATAAAGCAGAATAACCTGTTTTTCTTTGTCAGTCAATGCTTCCAGAGCCTGTATAAGCGCTTGCTTTACAGCTTCTTTATCCATATTATGACCAGGCTCATAATTTTCCTGATTGCTACCGATAACAGATGAAATGCCGGCCTCGTTGCCCTCTTCCATGTATTCGTCCAGAGAAACCAGACCTGAAGCCTTTACCTGAGACTCCCATTTATCCAGTTCATCCTGAGATATCCGGAGTTCTCTGGCCACTTCTTCATCTGTAGCAGGCCTGCCCATCTCCAATTCAATCTTAGAATATGCCTGATCAATCTGCTTCTGTTTTTGTCTGACAGATCTGGGCAGCCAGTCCATACGTCTTATCTGGTCCAAAATAGCCCCTCTTATTCGAAGAGATGCGTAAGTCTCAAATTTAACGCCTTTTTCGTAATCAAACTTATCTACAGCATCAATAAGTCCGAAAGTACCGTAGCTGACCAAATCATCATATTCAACGTTGTAGCCCAAATATATGCTCAGCTTACCAGCAACAATCTTTACAAGATTGGCATAGGAAAGAATCAGTTTCTCTCTGAGAGCCTGATTCGGATTCTTCACATATTCAGCCCAAAGCTTTTCTTTTTCTTCTGTCCCCATAGTTTACCATCCAGGTATATTTTTTCTCCTCTGCAGGCCCAATCAATGAGCAGATTATATACTTTCTTTGGAAAGCAAATCCTCATTACTACCTGCACCCTCTACAGAAAAGTTTGTTTCTGCAGCTAATCTTGCCGCTTCTTCCTCCTCTGCCACTTCAGCTGCATTCTTTTCAAATGCCGCCTCCATGATAAGCTGCTCAGCTCGACGCTCAGCATCTTTGTTAATCCTATCAATAACCCTCGTAATTATCCTGCCTATAGTATAGAATACAAGCAAAGTACAGGAAACATATAAAATAGTCGGTACCAGCTTGATTCTGTTAAGTAGACAGGTAAATGCTATAATAGTCCCTGCAAAAAGCATAATTATTATAGCAAGTCGTTTTTCCTTCATATATCCCCCTAAAGAAAATCAGATGGAATACGGTTGCTTTCCTACTGACTTAATTAATAGTGTACCATTTTCTGGATAAAACTCAATGGTTCTTCCTGAATTTCCTCCGGTATCTTGCGATTTTATTGGAATTTTTAAATCGTTTAACGCTTTTCTAACCCCTTCAGCGTTACGATCGCCCACTTTTAGCATTTCATTATCCTGTTTAAAGGAGAACATCTGGGCTCCGCCGGCCATTTTTGCCCAAAGTCCTGTTTTCTTGGCACCGGCTTCTATCAGTCTTCTGTAAAGCTCTCTAACACCGGTATCTGCAAACTTTGCAATATTTTCATTATTTTTTATCTGGGTACTGTCAGGAAGCATAACATGTACCATGCCACATATTTTTGTGACCGGATCATAGATTACGCATCCTATACATGACCCCAATCCCAACGTCGTAATAACGTCAGGAGCCTTGCATATACTTAAATCAGCCATGCCGATTTTTATCATTGTTGCCATATTCACACCCATAAGCTTTCTAAATGAAGCAAATTTACATACCTAATGATGTCATAATCTTTGTATAGGACTCCATGGTAGGAATCAGTAAGAAATACCCATTTATGCCCTTTCCATCTTCGTCATCAAATTCAGCTTCAATCATAACAGCCTTGTCACCCAGCTTACCAAATTCAATAGCAGGAACATCGAGTACAGCTCCCGCCATATCTATGGCCATGTAAGGTGTACTTTGATTAATTTTCAAATGTGTGAGATCCGAAAGAGAGCCAAGATAAGCTCCTGTAATAATATTGCCTATCTCTTGCAATGCGGACATATGCATATCATTAAGCTGATCGTCATCCTTCAGATCTGAAAACATAAGCTTTCTGAGTAAACTATATGCCGATGGCATGTCCAAAAGGAACATCATCATACCTTCAATATCATCTGAGAGGGTAAGAAGAATACTGATAACTACTCTTTCTTCACCCCCCACCATCGCTGCCAGGTAATTAAAATCACACATGACAGCTTGAGGTACCTTGATATCAATCTTTTGATTAAGCATTTTTGCCAATGCAGTTGCAGCATGTCCCGAGCCGATATTACCTATCTCTCTGAGCACGTCGAATTCCATTTCATTAATACTTAGTGTATCAGACATTGTCATTAGCCTTTCTTTTTGTGTACTGTTAATAAAACTCCTATAGCCAGCCGTATAAATACGGCTGGCCGGAGTAAAAACTTTATTTCTCTTCTTCTTCTTTCTCAGTAATAACTCCCATAATGTTAAGAATTGTTACCAGAGCATCTCCATTTTTTCCGATGCCGGAGATGAAAGCTGCCTTATCCTCATTGGTGTCCTTACTGTTAGGCTTCTCAATATCATCTGCACTAAGAGTAAGTACTTCCTTAACCACATCAACAATGATGCCGATAGGGGCCTGAGTCTCAGGCTTCAGGATAAGAATTCTTGTCTTATTTGTAACTTCTGCAGGCTCCAGACCAAATCTGATTCTCAGATCCATTACCGGGATAACCTCACCACGAAGATTGATAACGCCCTTGAAATAATCCTGAGCCTTAGGAACTCTTGTGATAGACTGCATACGAACAATATTATCAATGAAATTGATATCGATGCCATAGTGCTCAGCACCAAGCTCGATAACAATATACTGTTTTGATTCAACAGTTGTAACTACTTCAGCCATGTGTTCTCCCTCCTATTAAACCAATGTATTAACGTCCAGAATGAGAGCTACTTCACCATCACCCAGGATGGTAGCGCCACTGATCATTTTAGGGCTGTTAATATATTTACCGATAGACTTAATAACGATTTCCTGCTGTCCGATAAGATTATCTACAACAAAGCCGGCCATCTTCTCGCCCTTGGTAACAATAACAACTGTAAGATTTTCCTCATCAGACTTAGCGGATTCAATATCAAGAACCTTGTTAAGGCGAACAAGAGGAATAACAGAACCACGAAGGTGAATTACCTCATTTGACTGAACATACTTAATCTCAGAAACAGGGATGTCTTCAATAGTCTGAATGCTACCAAGCGGAACTGCATATTTCTCTGTACCGATTTCTACCATGAGGGACTGGATAATTGCAAGTGTCAGAGGCAGACGAACAATGAAATTGGAGCCCTGTCCAAGTACTGTACGTACTTCAACATCACCACCCAGTTTCTCGATGTTGGTCTTAACAACGTCCAGACCTACGCCACGACCGGAAAGGTCTGAAACTTTTTCTGCAGTGGAGAAGCTTGGCTTGAAGAGCAGGTCGATAATCTCCTTGTCGGACATAATCTCAGCCTGTTCCTTGGTAATAGTACCACGCTCAATAGCCTTATTTCTAACCTTTTCAACATTAATGCCGGCACCGTCATCCTTAACCTCGATAACAACGTTGTTACCTTCCTGGAAAGCGTTCAGGTTGATTGTACCAACTTCAGGCTTGCCCAGTCTCTTTCTTTCTTCAGCAGTCTCCAGACCATGGTCTGCAGCATTACGAAGAAGGTGAGTAAGAGGATCGCCGATTTCATCAATAACAGTACGGTCAAGTTCTGTGTCTTCACCGGTGATGTAGAGCTCCATCTTCTTATCAAGCTTCTTACTTACATCACGAATCATACGTGGGAATCTGTTAACTACTGATTCCAATGGCACCATTCGAACCTTCATTACTGACTGATGAAGATTGGTTGTGATTCTTTCAAGATATTCAATCTGATCATTAAATCCTGCACCCTTATTTACCACATCCTGAGCTGAGGAAATGGATACAAGACCGTTCTTTGCAATAATAAGCTCGGATACCAGATTCATAAGGTCATCCAGCTTTTCGATATCTACACGAACAGAACGATTTACTACAGGTGCCTTTGCCTGTGTCTGCTGAGGAGCATTAGCAGCCGGCTTTGCTGCAGGAGCTGCTGCTGTTGCTGCAGGAGCCTCTTCCTTCTTCTCTTCTGTTGCTTCGTTCTGAGCCTCTTCTTCCTTGACCTGACGCTTAGCTACATCATCCTTGGTAAGCTCTGCAATAACGCAGTCCTCAATCTCGGAAACATCCATTACAGCAGCTTTAACCTTGTCGATGCTCTCTTTTGAAAGGAAGGTAAGAGAAAAATCCAAATCAAACTTTTCGTCTTCGATATCCTGTACAGCAGGCTCTGATTTCAGGATAGTACCAAGACCTTCAAGGTGCTGGAATACCATGAATGAACGAGCTGCTTTAAGTAGGCAGGCTTCCTGAATATAAACTGTCATTCCATAAGCCTTGCTTCCTTCATCTATAGCAGTATTAATGGCATGTGCTTCAAAATCAGCATACTTCAAATCTCTGAACTTTTCCTTACCGGCGGCAGAGGTGGCTGTTGCTGTTGCAGCTGCCGCAGGAGCTGCAGGAGCTGCAGGTGTTTCTGCTACTGCCTGACCTAAGCCCTTAGCAAGAATGTTCTTAAGTTCACCAATAAGATCCTGACAATCATCAGAGCCTTCATTACCCTGATTGATAATGTTGTCAAGCATACCTTCAAGACGATCCAGACCACGGAAAAGAACGTCCACCAACTCTGCAGTGACTGTCATTTTACCGTTACGTACTTCGGAGAAAACGTCCTCCATCTTATGAGTGAGCTCCTGCATAATCTTGTAGCCCATTGTTCCGGCCATACCCTTAAGGGAATGTGCTGCACGGAAAATCTCATTGATAGTCTCGGTGTTATCCGGTTCCTTCTCAAGTACAAGCAGCTGCTCATTCAGATTCTGAAGATGCTCTCTTGTCTCATCGATGAAGATTTCAAGATACTGACTAACATCCATTTTGTAATACCCCCGTATTCTTTGTAATTTCGTCCGCCAGCTGTGAGAGAGGCTTTACCACATCAGTAAGACCTGCTTCATAAACAACCTTTGGCATACCGTACACTGTAGAAGTGCTTTCGTCCTGGGCAATTACATATACATTATTTTTGTCGGTGAGGGCCTTTATGCCCATCGTGCCGTCACCACCCATACCTGTCATTACACAACAGGTAATGTCATCAAAGTCCATGCCGGCAATAGATTCAAAAAGAATGTCTGCACAGGGCTTCAATGCGTTTCTTGGAGGTTCATCAGTATTAATATCAATTATGTAGTCGCTACCTACTTTTTTCAGTCTCATCTGTGCACCGCCTTGTGCGATATAGACAAAACCTTTAGCGATTTTTTCACCACCATTTGCTTCCACTACATGAAGCTTTGATGCCTGATCCAGTCTGACTGCAAGTGAATTGGTAAATCCTGCGGCCATATGCTGGACAATAAGCACCGGAGCATTAAGATTGTTGGGAAGTAATGGTACTACCTCGTGTAAAGCTTTAGGGCCTCCTGTAGAAGAAGCTATCAGCACAAGCCTCTTATTGGAGGAAGTGACCTTAACATGGGGTCTTCTTGGTGTCTTGATATTAGCCAGAATCTCTCTGGCGTTCATAGGAGAAACAATGTGCTTATCTTCGGGAGTAGCGGGCTTCTCCATCGGTACCTTTATCGCACCGGTGCCTGTCCCGACTGACGAAGGCTTTGGCTTACTTCCAAAGAGGGAAACTTCCTGTAACCCTGCGGCCAGAAGTACCTTTTCCAATACCTTTTGTTTGAAAGCCTGCCCCATTACCTGAGCGAAGCTTTCAGGCTTTTCCAGATAATCAAAAGCTCCCAACTGAAGAGCTCTGATTGTTTCCTTGCTATCCTGTACGGCAGCAGTGGAAATCAGAATAACCTTGACGCGCAAATTATGCTTTTGAATGGCAGCCAGGAATTCCAGACCTGTCATCTTAGGCATGTAAATGTCCATCAATATGATATCGTATTGTGAAGGATTTCTGGTCACCTCGTCATAAGCTTCAAGTCCGTTTGTACATGTTTTCGCTATGGTGAACCGACCATCTGAAG